>JBBIIQ010000047.1:0-11361 GCA_037446405.1 Armatimonadota bacterium
TTCTATCCACTGAGCTACGGGCCCCGCGCATTTCATTCTAGCGCAGAGCGGGACCTTAGGGCAGAGGGCGGCGCGGTGTCCTGAAGGGGTTTCCAAGTCCACCAGGGAAGTCACCACCGACAGGCTCGTCATCGTGAACCGAAAGACCAGCGTGAGCTGCAACCGGCAGACAAGAGGGCCGACCGGGGACCTCGTGCGGCGTGCCGGTGGTTTCGGAGCCGCCAATGATGCCACGTTCTGAGGCCGGTGACGGAGCCGGGGCCGCGCAGGTTCGCAGATCTCCGGGTGGGCGTCGGCCCACGCAGGGTGACGAGACCCGCCCGTGCATCACGCTGTATCGCGGCCACGCGCTTGAGGTGCTGCGCCGTCTTCCTCCGGACTCGGTCATGGCCTGCGTGACCTCACCGCCGGCGTGGCCCATCCCGGGCGGCTACCACGTCCGTCCCGTCCTCTGGCCTGACGGGTGGCGCGGGCACCTGGGTGCCGAGCCCGATCCGGAAGGCTACGTCACGCACCTGGTGGCCGTCTTTCGGGAGGTCCGCCGTGTCCTCCACCCGCGCGGCATTCTCTGGTTGAGCTTGGTGGAGGCCTTCCGAGGACGGTGGACGATTGGGATCCCGTGGCGTGCGGCGCTGGCGATGGTGGACGACGGATGGTGCTTGCGCCAGGAGCTGATCTGGCACCGGACGAATGCGTGCCGCGACGAGGCCCGGGACCGCTTCCGCCGGACTCATGAGCACCTCCTCATGTTCGTCCGCTCATCGCGCTACCGCTTCGACCCCGCCGCCCACCGCCTCGGCTCGGTGTGGGCGCTGTCGCTCCCGCGCTCCTACCCAGGCTCGAGCTTCTACAACTCACCTCCAGAGCTGGTGCGCCGCTGCCTGGCTGCCGGCGCCGTGAAGGCGGGGGAGGTGGTCCTCGATCCGTTCGTCGGCTCGGGGACTGTGCTGGCGGTGGCCGCCGAGCGGGGCTGCGCTGGTGTCGGCATTGAGGTGGACCGAGGAGAGTTGCGCGTGGCGGCCCGACGCCTGGCCAAGGTGGTGAGGGTGGAGGTGGTCGATGAGTCCCCCCGCCGCACTGTCGCCCCGGCCTCCCCTGAGGCACGCGGGGGCCGCGGCGGGAGAAACGGTTGACCACGGGGAGATGTCTCCAGCGTGAAGCGGAGTGCCTTCGGCTGGACCGGCTTGTTCGTCCCGGTCATCGGGCAGGGGACCTGGCGAATGGAGCGGGACCCACGGGCGGCGGTGGCCGCGCTGCGGCGGGGACTCGACCTGGGCATGACGCACATCGACACCGCAGAGTCATACGCCAACGGCCGGGTTGAGGAGATCGTCGGTGAGGCCATCGCCGGGCGACGGTCCGAGGTCTTCCTGGTCTCGAAGGTGCTGCCGGAGAACGCCTCGCGCCGGGGGACCATGGCCGCCTGCGAGCGCAGCCTGAGGCGGCTGCGCACCGACCACCTGGACTGCTACCTGCTGCACTGGCCGAGCGAGCACCCGCTCGCCGAGACCATCGCCGCCTTCGAGGAGCTGGCGCGCCAGGGGAAGATCTGCACCTGGGGGGTGTCCAATTTCAATGAGGACGAGCTGGCGGAGGCGGTGCGCCTGGCCGGCCCGCGGCGCGTGGCCTGCAACCAGGTCTACTACTGGCTGGGTGAGCGAGGCATAGAGCACTTCATCCTGCCCGCCTGCGAGCGCCACGAGGTGGCCGTGGTCGCCTACAGTCCTTTCGGGCAGGGGCGCTTCCGCTCCCACCCGGTCCTGGAGGCGGTGGCGCGGGCGCACGGAGCCACGCCGAGGCAGGTGGCGCTGGCGTTCCTGGTGCACCGCCCCTCGGTCTTCACCATCCCCAAGGCGGGGCGGCGGGAGCACGTGGAGGAGAACGCCGGCGCGGGTGATCTGCGCCTCAGCGACGAGGAGGTGGCCCGCATCTCCCAGGCCTTCCCACCCCCGCGGGCCCGCCGCGGCCGCCTCCCGGTCCTCTAGCCGGTCCGGCGCTGCCCCCAGCACTCCCGCACCCGGGCAGAAGGCATAGGCGAGGCCGGGCGGCTCGTTAGTGAAGGATGAGCACGCCACGGGGGGGTGAAGCCGTGAGTGAACCCATCGCGGTGGGCATTGTCCATGCCAGCCGCCTCATGCTGGAGGGGATGAGGGACCTGCTGAGTCGGCAGGCGGAGGTGCGGGTGGTGGATGCCTTCGGGAGTGCGCGGGAAGTGCTGCAGCGTCCCATCGAGGGCGAACACGTGCTCGTCTACGACCTGGCCACTGCCCGGCAGGACGGGGCGGCGCTGGTGAGGGAGCTCTCCCGACGCTTCCCTCAGGCCAGAATCCTCATGTTCAACGTGGCCGATGATGACGAGGCGATCATCGAATGCGTGCGCGTCGGCGCCTCCGGTTGCATCCTGCAGGACGCCACCCCGGAGGACCTGCTGGCGGCCATGCGCTCGCTCGCCCGGGGAACCCCGCACTCGTCGCCGCGCGTGATCACCTCGCTGTTTAGCTATGTGGCCAGTCTGCAGCGGGACGGAGACCGTGTGCCCCCTCAGCCGCTGACCAGGCGCGAGGAGCAGGTCTTGCAGCTTCTGGCCCAGGGCCTGAGCAACAAGGAGATTGCGCAAGAGCTGCTCCTCCGGCCGCAAACCGTGAAGAACTACGTCCACGTCATTCTGCAAAAGCTCGACGTGCGCAGCCGCCTGGAGCTCATCCGCCACCTGCGCGCCGGCAGGCACTGACCTCCGCAGCACCCCCTACGCGGGCCTGAGTTGCGCGCCTGCGTTAGCGGGCTGGGGCACAAGCAGTCCCAGCATCGCTCCCCACACGACGTGCGCGATGGCGAAGAAGGTGCCGTTCAGCTTCAGCATCACCGGATCGACTGCTGGCAAGACCACAACCCACATGATGACGAACACGGCAAGCCCGTAGACGACAGCCGCCGCCAGGAGCCCCCCGCGCGAGAGCGCCGTGCGGCTGATGATCCGGTGGAAAATGAGGCCGAGAATGGCCGAGTTCATCATGTGTCCGGCCAGGCCGAGGACGACACCCCAGAAGATGAACGGCACGGGCGCCTGAACCGACTGCAGCCCGCGCAGGACCGTCGCCCCGATGAACACCACCGGAGACCAGAACCCTGCGCCGGCCACTGCCTCGTAGACCATCTCAAGCATCCCCATAACCACGCTGGCGATCAGTCCCGCTCCAATGACCCGCCGCAGATCCACGGACGCACCTCCTTAGGGCAAGATGGACACCTCCCTACGCTACGTCCACCCCGTCGCCCGGGCTAGAGACGTTGGTACTCGGGCCTGCCACATGGTAGCGGTACCGCGGTACCATCCGGCGCAGGCCCGGCGGGGTGTCAACGCCGATTTGAATCCCGGCGCTGACACGGGGACGGTCCCTTTGAACCTGGCCCCTCCAGGGCGATTCCGGCGCACGGTCAGGTCCAACTGTTCTGCCACGTCAATCCGGAGAATACCCGCCGGCCCGGTGTCGTTGAACCAGTCGAGGGACGGGCGATGAAATCCGCGGTTCGTCGGAGGGGGTCCCCTCTGCGGAATGGCAGCAGCGCGTGGAAGGCGGGCGCCGTCGCAGCCCTCGCCGCCGTGCTGGTCATTGTCACCGTGATGCTCTTCCGCGGACCGGGGAGCGCGCCCGGGCATGTGCGCCAGACGCCTCACCCGAGCCTCCCGCTGGCCCCGGACATCGACATCGCCCTCTATCAAGGTCGGGACGTGGTCGGAGGCGACCGCGTGGCGCTCTCTCAGTTGTGGGAGCGCGGCCCCGTCGTGCTCAATTTCTGGGCGGGCCTGTGCCCGCCGTGCCGGGCGGAGATGCCCGACTTTCAGCGCGTCTACGACGGCCGCAGGGACCGCTTCATCCTGATCGGCGTGGACATCGGTCCCTACATCGGGTTGGGATCGAGGGAGGATGCGAAAGCCCTGTTGCGCGACCTGCGGATCACCTATCCGGCGGGGACGGCCCTCGACGCCCGCACGGTGCGCAACTACCAGCTCCTCGGGATGCCCACGACGGTGTTCATCACCCCGCAGGGGCGCGTGCTCAGGAAGCACACCGGGCTCCTCACACAGGAGCAGATGAATGGGTACGTCACCGAACTGCTGGAGGCTTCGAGGCGAACGCCGTGATGCGCCGCAAAGGCGGGATTGGGCTTATCGCTGCGGCGGTCGTCGCCGGGCGGTGGTTTCTCCTGCGCTGGTTGCCCGATGCTCCGCTGACCAAGTGACAGTGTTTGCCAGCTTACATTCAGACGAGCAGGCTGTGATCTATATGACACTCGATGCTATCCCTCTGGACGGAGGTGAGCGGGATGTCCGACCACCTGGGTGGTGCTCTCGACGACCTGGAGCGGCCCCTCGGCCGGCGGGAGTTCCTGCGGCTGGTAGCCGCGACGGGGGTGGCGCTTCCCCTGGTGCTCCGCCTGCGTGGGCTGAGGGAGGCAAGCGCGGCAGCGGCACCCCGCAAACACATCGCCGACGTCTTACGCTTCTCCACACGGCCGCAGGGCTGGAAGGGGCGATTCGGGTTCGTGACCTTCCGCCTGCATCCCGTCCTCTTCAACGGCAGACGTGCCTACCACATCCGCACGGACGCCTCTGAGGCCGCCTTTGCCCGGCGGGTGGGGCTGGTGCACGTACCCAAGCTCAGCGCCGCGCTGAAGGCAGGGTTGACCGCCGAGTACTTCGTCTTCACCGGTGGCGCGGCCGCGGGACAGTTGCCCGTGGTCAGCACAGTGCCCGGGCAAGCCGACTACACCCCGGCCTTTGCCATCAGCCGGGTGACCTTCACCCGGACGCCGCGCCTGCTCCTGTCCGCTGAGGCCGTCCGCGACGCCGCCTCCTCGGGACGGGTGCGGATTGAGAGCACCGGGGTGGTCGTAAACTACCCCTTCGTGAAGTGGCCGCAGGGCGAGCTGCCGCGCGACACGAAGCGGGAGGCCTATCTGGGGGAAGGGCAGCTCCTGGGACGGCCGGACCTCGAGCGGCGGCAGGTGACGTTCAAGCTGCACCAGTGCTTCCCCGGCGAGTGGTACATCGTCACCGACACCTCCGCTGCGCCCATGGCGCCCATGATGCGCATCGCCGCGGCGCCGAGGACCCAGGGCCTGACTGCGGCGCGCGCGACCGCCAAGATCCTCGTGTTTGGCAACGGGATCAAAGGGCCCGGCCCCATGGGGTTCCAGCCGTCCGTGGTGGACAGTATGCCGGGCAACCCTGTGTGGAGCCCCTTCTGGGACCATTTCACCTTTACCTGGGTGGAAGGCCGCACACCGCAGGTCGTCAGGAACCAGAGCGACCTGCAGGACCTGGAGGCGGTCGGTGCGCTCAAGCGCTGGCCGGGCACCCCGGAGACAAACGGGCAGCTCTTCGTCGTGAATTGCCCCGTGCCTGTGACTGCGCCGATGACCTGGGCTCCGTGACGACCCCGCGTGCCAGGTTCTGGTATCTTCGCGGCGTCGACGTCTTCCGCGTCCTCTCAGAGCGCGAGGTCGACCGCCTGGCCGAGCGGGCCCTCCTGCGCCAGTACGCGCGAGGGGAGGTCATCCTCCGGCCCGGAGATCCGTCAGACCTGGTCTTCGTGGTCAAGGAAGGGCGAGCCAAGGTCTCCACGTACTCGGTAGAGGGGCGCGAGCAGATCCTGACCCTCCTGGAGCCCGGCGACCTCTTCGGCGAACTGGCCCTGGTCGGTGAGCAGGAGTCCGCCCATGTGGAGGCCTTCGAAGACACCCTGGTATGTGCCCTGCGCCGGGAGGACTTCGAGCAGATCCTGCGGGCGCATCCGGAGATCGGGCTGCACCTCATTCGCGCCCTGGCCGGCAGGCTGCGGCAGGCGGCGGAGGAGATCGAGAACCTGGTCTTCCGGGACGTTCCGGGTCGTCTGGCATCGGTCCTCCTGCGGCTGGGCCAGGCGTACGGCGTCCAGGATCCGCACACGGGCGCGATTCGGGTCGCTCTCCGGATGACCCACCACGATCTGGCATCGATGATCGGGGCCACGCGCGAGACGGTCACGACGATCCTTGCGCGATTCCGGGGAGAGGGCATCACCGACGTCGAGCACCGGCTCATGGTCATCCTGCAACCGGACCGGCTGCAGGCCCTCGCCTCGGGGAGCCGCCGTGGCCGCGCGCGGCCTGAGGAGTACGCACCGGCGGGGTTACGAGGCCCTGAGGAGGCGCAGTGACCACCGCCTGCCGAACGGCGGGGGTGGTGGGAGGCCGATGTGAGCGTACACTCCGCGCGGAATGCCGATGTCGGCGAGGTAGAGGTCGCCCGAAATGGCTGCCAGGCCTGTCTTGGGGAGGGCCAGGGTGAGCGTGCGCTGCGGCCGAACCACTACCCCAGGGGCTTCTCCGGTCGTGGCGTCGAGACCTGAGGGCACGTCCAGTGAGAGGACGCGCGCCCCTGCGGCGCTGCACAGGCCGATCAGGTCGGCGGTCAGCCCGTGGGGTGCGTCGCGCAGTCCGTAGCCGATCAGGGCATCGACCACCACGGCCGACCGCGAGACTACCTCGAGGGCGGCCCGGGGCGCGGTCGGCGTCAGCCCCATGGCGCGCAGGATCGCCAGGTGGTGCGCCGCGGCTTCTCCCAGGGCTTCGGGCTGTCGATCCAGTACGACCGCGACCGGCCAGCCGCGGTTGGCCAGGTGTCGCGCAGCGCAGAGGCCGCCTCCACCGTTCCCGCCCGAGCCGGCCAGCACCGTGACCTGCAGCGGCTCGCCGCCGGAGAGGTCGACGGCGTGCTCGGCGAGGGTGCGTCCGGCATGCTCCATCATCTGGAGCACGGTCAAGCCGTACACCTCAGCCGCGACGCGATCGACCTCCCGCATCTGCGCCGCCGTCACGGCGGGGACCGGGATGCCCTCTTCTGTGAGGAACGCGCGGGACGGTGGCACCCATTGCATGGCGCAGCACGGCGGCCTCAGGCCGGGATCCAGGCCAGGCGCGGATGACGCGGCAGGCGGGCATCCAGGCGGTACAATCCCGCCTCCCGCGCGGCGTGCACGGCGGCGGCGTACTCCTCCGGCAGGATTCGCCGATTGATGGTGTCGTACCGTCGGTCCACCCCCACCCGTCCCGCGGGGTAGTACTGGTCCATGATGTTCACGTAGGTGTGGACGGATACCTCGCGGGCAATCCAGCGGAAGATCTCCCCGCTGCCGGCCACGCCCCCGGGCATCACCAGGTGGCGCAGCAGCACCCCCCGCCGGGCCAGCCCGCGCTCATCGAGCTTCAACGGCCCCACCTGGCGGTGCATCTCTGCGATCACGCGCCGCGCGACGTCGGGGTAGTCGGGCGCCTTCAGGTAGAGGCGGCTCATCTCCCGGTCCCAGAACTTGAAGTCCGGCATGTAGATGTCCACGATGCCGTCCAGCAGGCGCAGGGAGTGCAGCGAGTCATAGGCGCTGGTGTTGTAGACGATGGGCAGGCATAGCCCCAGCTCCACAGCCTGCGGCAGCGCCTCCAGGATCTGCGGGACGACGTGCTCGGGGGTGACGAAGTTGATGTTGTGGCAGCCCTGCTCCTGGAGGAAGACCATCATCCGGGCCAGGTCCCCGGGGGAGGTCACCCGCCCCTGCCCCAGGTGGCTGATGTCGAAGTTCTGGCAGTTGCCCACTGCTATGCCATTGGCCACGTACGAGTGGTCGGGATGTTCGACCTCCAGGTTGTAGACAGGCCCCCGGTAGTACTGCCGCTCTATGCGCCGAATAGGTACCAGGAAGGTCCCTATGTCCTCCCGGAAGAGCACACGTCCCGTGGTCGCCTGCCCGTGCCAGGCATCGTACCGGCATTTGATGGAGTACAGGGTTTCCGCCTGTCGCACGGTCCGCCCCTGGATGGTCTGGCGACGCGGACGAGGTGTGGCATAGAAGTAGGGGAATACGCCCAGTCGAAGGAAGAGACCGAGGAGACCTGAGGCGAGTTCCTCCGACACCGTACTTGCCGCGAGGTATGCCCCGTGACGAGTTCCATCCCCCTCGAGGTATGCCTCCAAGAAGGCCCGGAGGACGTCGTCAGGAGACCTGAAAAGCACCTCAGGGATTCGCTTCTGCCGGGCCCCGGTGCCGCAGAGGCTCCTGAAGAACAGTGCCAGCGAGGTACTCCCCACCTCAACTGTCACCGTGGTCCGTCGGGTCACTACGGATGCGTGTATTCTGAAGACGCTTCGGATCAGCCTGCGCGTACGTTGTGCGAGTGACCTCTCATGCCGGCCGAACGAGAAGACGACGCGATAGGAGTTCGGCCGCCGGGCGATCCGTGTGACGTATCCTTCCGCGCAGAAATACCCGAGGAGACGGGCGAGATTGGTATCGAGGACGATGCGTGACGGAATGCCAGGTCTGTGCTCGGTCTTGAATCGGATCCGGTGGTTGCTCTCAACGAGGTCATTGCGGAGGAGTTCCTCGTCGCGCAATGCACCGCGGCGCAGCCTGCTTCGAAGCGTTCTGACGTAGGCCGGATGATAGCCCAGCCGGTCGCCGATCTGCTCAGGGGTGGTCTCTGACCGCGATCCGGCTATGAGCACTTCCTGCAAGACGCGGACGGGAACCCGGGCCTGGACTGACCGCCGAAAGGTTCCTACATACGGTGCAAGGACTTCTCGTGTGCTCAATGGTTCCTGCGATCCCGCCGGCTTAGGTATAGAGACGATCAGGTAATGGTCTCGTGTAAGGGCACCCGCCGGAACCTTCTGGAGGGTACCTTCAGGGCTCCGCGTGGCGAAGATCGTGTGCTCGGGTGTGGCCGTCAGGGCAGGCAGACCTACGGGTTTGATGACCACGACCTCGCCGTCGTGTTCGTGGCGGAAGATCTTGACCGCAGTGGTGGGCTCTCCCTGGCCTGTCCACAGCCTGAGGCCTTGGGGGAACCGGACGCACCCCCCGTCGGCCTCCACCTCGTGACCCGTGGAGAGAAAGAGGTCCTCGATCCGCCGCATCCCGCGGTCGGTCAGCACACGGACGTCAGGACCCAGGCAAAACGCACACTTCAGGTTGCACCAGGCAAAGAAGATGGTGCCGCTGCCCCGCCAGCCACGCAGGCAGTCCTCCTCCCCCAGGTGGGGGAAGAAGCTGCTCACCCGGGCCCAGCGCCCGGTCTTGCAGACGGCGTAGCGGTCTTCCAGGCGATTGACCCGGCAGTCGCGGGGGCAGACCACGCAGGAGCGGAGGAGCTCGAGCGCCTCCTCCGCCCGCCGCCGAAGCTCAGCAACGCCCAGGTCCAGGTAGGCTGCACGGAACTGAGCGGAAGGCAGGAAGAACTGCGCTGGCACCGTGGGCATGGGCCTCCCCTCAAGCACTAGTATCGACCTTGGAAGGGTGGCTTCAAGTCTGGTGCGCGGGCAGATGCGGCCCTGCCCATCGAGAGCGCTCGCACGCGCCGCGGTGCCCACGCGGGCGCTGTCTGAGGCTGCGCCAGGAGTTGAGAGGCGGGCCGGCCAATTCCACCCTGGAGAGGAGGCATGGCATGGAGATCTTTCGTCCTGAAGATGTTCCCGCCGAAGAGCCCGAGTCGATGCCCGGCGTGAAGATCCGCTGGGTGATCGATCGGAAGCGCGGTGCCGAGAACTTCTCCATGCGGGTCTTCGAGG
Organism: Armatimonadota bacterium; assembly: GCA_037446405.1. Classification (GTDB taxonomy): domain Bacteria; phylum Sysuimicrobiota; class Sysuimicrobiia; order Sysuimicrobiales; family Humicultoraceae; genus Humicultor. The sequence continues at coordinate 9,605 of JBBIIQ010000047.1, forward strand.
TCGCCCCCGGGGCCGCCACGCCGCTGCACGACCACTGGTACGAGCAGGAGATGTACCTGCTGGAGGGCCAGGGGGTGATGGTGGGCGACGAAGGGGAGACCCCGCTGACCCCGGGCACGGTGATGTGGGTCGCGCCCTACGAGCGGCACCAGATCCGCAACACCGGGCAGGGGCCGCTGAAGTTCATCTGCTGCATCCCCTTGAAGAAACCGTAGGCAGGCCAGGGTCGCCCGGCGGTGGAATTCTCCCTCCGGGAGGCCCGGGCCAGCCGTTCCATCCACGTCCCCAGCTGCGCCACACCGTTCGTCGTCCCCGGGGCGGCGGGCCCGGGTCTGCCAGGCCGTCACTGAGGGGGTGAGCGAAGTGCCCAAGTACTTCTTCCACGGATCCTACACTGTTGAGGGTGTGCAAGGGCTCCTCAAGGAAGGGGGGACCCGCCGACGAGACGCCGCCCGGCAGGTGATCGAGAGTGTGGGCGGCAAGCTGGAGGCGTACTACTTCGCCTTCGGCGAGAATGACGTCATCGGCATCGCCGACGTCCCGGACAACGCCAGCATCGCCGCGGTCTCGCTGGCCATCAGCGCGCGCGGAGCCTTCCGTTTCACGACCACGCCGCTGCTGACCCCGGAGGAGATCGACGAGGCCACCATGAAGAGGGTGGTGTACCGGCCACCCGGCCAGGAAGCCTGAGAGGACGTGGGTGGGGAGGGCCAGCTGGCAGCGGCCATCCCCACCACGACCGCACGGACGTTCGCGGCGCAGCGGCATGCCCGGGCAGGCCCACCGTCAGCGACCGCAGGTCCTCACGATCGATTTCCACGTGACCAGCCGGTGTTCCCAGGAGTGCCCTTACTGCTGGGGGCCGTTGGGCATCCGCGCCGTCAGCACCAGGACCGCCAGACGAATCATCGAGCGGGTCAGGGAGCTGGGTATTCGCCGCATTGTCTTCACCGGCGGAGACCCGCTGCAGCGCCCGGACATCGGCCCGCTGCTCCACCACGCGCGGCGCCTGGGGCTCGAGGTCGCGCTCTCCACGACGGGAGACAGGTTGAGCGCAGCCTTCCTTCGGACGTATGGACGAGACATCGATCTCGTCTCTCTGCCCCTGGACGGGTCATGTGAGGACGTGAACGCCCTGGCGAAGCAACCGGGGCACTTCGCCGCGATCATGCGCGCGCTGGAGCTCCTGGGACGCTACCCGCATATCGACGTCAAGCTGTGCACCCCGGTCACCAGGAAGAACCTGCATGATGTGTTCAACATCGTCGTCCTCGTCGACCGCTGGGCCCGCCGCGTGAAGAATCGGGTCTTCTACAACGTCTTCCAGACCTTCCCCCGGAGCATGAAGACGGTGGAGTGGAGGGAGTGGCTCGTTTCCGATGTGCAGTTCCGCCGCCTGCGCCGCAGGGTGCGGAGAGGGCGATTCAGGGTGCGCATCAATTTCCTCTCCAGGCGGACACTGGACAGGCTGTACGTGATGATCTTCCCCGACGGCTCCCTGGTCATCCCCGGCGGACCCTCCTACGCCTGGTTCGGTAAGTTCCTGCAGATCGAGGACCTGGAAGAAGTGCTGGCCAGGAGCGGGTTCGACGCGGCGCGGCACCGGCGGCATGCCCGCGGCTGGGAGAGATCGGCACGCACCTCCGCAGCTCGGGGGCAGCCGGCTCTGCGGCCAGCCTGATGCCACACGCGAGATCCCGAATCTGGCTCGCGGTGGTGCTCGCTGCGGGCCTTGCGGGCTCAGGTCCCACGGCCCC
>JBBIIQ010000048.1:0-6871 GCA_037446405.1 Armatimonadota bacterium
CGTCACCTCGAAGGGCGGACCTAAGCCTCCGGGACGCTGCGCCGCACCCGCCATCACCTCACCCCCTCTCAGAAGACACTGCAGCGGGGAACAGCGTATCCCCGGGCAGCATTGTCACCAGGGACGCAATCACCCCCTTTCACGCGGGCCTATATGCCGATCGACACCGACTTCACCTCCACGTACTCCTCAATGCCCTGACGTCCACCCTCGCGACCCAGGCCGCTTTCCTTGAATCCCCCAAAGGGGACTTCGTGTGTGTATCCTGTTGCGTCGTTCACCCCCACCATGCCGTACTCCAGCGCTTCGGCGACCCTGATGGCACGGCGCAGGTCACGGGTGTAGAAGTACGCGGCCAGCCCAAAGGTGGTATTGTTTGACCGTTCGATCACTTCGGCCTCGTCTTTGAAGGTCATCACCGGGGCGACCGGACCAAAGATTTCTTCCTTCGCAACCGCCATCTCTTCACGCACGTGGGTGAGCACCGTGGGGGCGTAGAACAGGCCTTTACTCAGCGCTCCCTCGGTCAGCCGGTGGCCGCCAGCAGCCAGCCTGGCTCCATCCTGCACGGCATGCCGGACCAGCCTGTCCACCTTGCCCAGGATGTCCTCGTTGATCAGGGGTCCGATCTGGGCCCCGGGGTCATATCCCGGGGCCACTTTCAGTGCGCGTACCCGATCCACAAACATCGGGAGAAACCTCTCGGCGATGCTTTCGTGCACGTAGAGCCGGTTGGCGCAAATACATGACTGCCCAGCCACCCGCAGGAACTTGATGGCGACGGCGCCGTCTGCGGCGGCGGGCAGGTCGGCATCGTCGAAGACGATGAATGGCGCGTTTCCGCCCAGCTCGAACGAGACCCGCTTCAGTTGCTGGCTGGCACCGGCCATCAGCCGCTTGCCGACCTCGGTGGATCCTGTGAAGGCGATCTTGCGCACCGCCGGGTGATCGAGGAACACCCGACCGGCCGCCTCGGAGTTCGTGGTCGTGATGACGTTGAAGACGCCCGCCGGCAGGCCGGCGTCCTCGCAGAGACGTGCCAGGGCCAGCGCGGTGAGCGGGGTGGCGCTGGCCGGTTTCAGCACGACGGTACACCCGGCGGCGAGGGCTGGCGCGATCTTTCGCGTGACCATAGTGGCCGGGAAGTTCCACGGGGTAATAGCCCCAACCACGCCAATGGGCTGCTTGATCACCCACAGCCGCTTGCCCCCTGTTGGCGGCGGAATGATCTCACCGTACACCCGCCTGGCTTCCTCGGCAAACCAGCTGAAGTAACCTGTGGCAAACGCGACCTCGCGCCGAGCTTCATCAAGAGGTTTGCCGTTTTCGTCGGTGACCAGCCTGGCCAGATCGTCGCGGCGTTCCACCATCAGGTCAAAGATGCGGCGGAGAATCTTGCCGCGCTCCATGGCGGGGAGGGCGGCCCAGGGGGGAAAGGCTTTGGCGGCTTCGTCGACGGCGCGCCAGACGTCGTCGCGGTTGGCATCAGGCAGTTCGGCGATAGTTTCGCCAGTAGCCGGATTGGTCACGCTCATCGACTGCCCGGACGACGCGCCCACCCAGGCGCCGCCGACATACATCCTGGAGCGCTCGGCGGCCACGCTCATGCTCTTTCACCCCCGCGTAAGGAAGCAGACATGCATTCTCTGCTTGCTGTGAGATCTCCTTTCGGTGTGCGCGCTCCTGGCGAAGCGCCACCCCCATGGCGGTCGCAAGATGAATGCCGAGGGTGGTTCCCGTGACCGAGGGTGACCCCCCGCGGCTGCGGATGGTGTCGAGCTCGCTCGAACCGGGAGTCCTGGTAGTGAAGCTAGGCGGGGGCGCCGAAGAGGAGCATCCGGCTCGTGCCGATGTACTTGGTGGCCATGACGTTGAGGGGCTTGCGCGCCAGGGGGAATGTCTCCGCCAGGGTCTCCAGCGTGCGGCTCATGTTGGTGCGCCGCGCCACCTCGTGGCGCGCGGCCAGGCGGTAGAAGCGCCGCCCTTCGTCCTCCAGCTCCTCCAGCGTGCGCCGCACGCGCCAGGGGCGGGCGGGTGCGGAAGCCAGCCCGCGGCGGGGAGCGGGCGCGACGTACTCGGGGAAGACGCCGGTGAGGAAGAGGGCGATGTCGGCGATGCGCCGCAGGATGGGAAAACGCAGCTCCTCGGGCATCAACCCCGCCAGGGCGATCATGTCCTCGCTGCTGAAGTCGCTGAAGCGGCGGCGGCGGATGCGTCCCGCCTCCTCCACTTCCACCAGGAAGCTGTCGGTGCGCGTGAAGGAGGTGAGCATCGCCACCAGGTAGTCCTGGATCTCCCGGTCAGCCAGCAGCTCGCCAGCCCGCGCCGCGTCGAAGACGGCGACCCGCTCCAGGCCGTGCTGCTCCACGGTGTAGGGCAGCATCTGCAGCTCCCGGCGGACGCGGCGCACCAGGACGCTGAAGAGCAGCCAGGGGGAGACGCGGACGATGGCCGCCTCCTCGGCCAGGAGGCGGCGGAAGAGGCGGTCGTCCTCCAGCAGGTGGTCCAGCAGCTCCTCCTCCCCACGCAGGCGACGTGCGGCCCGCTCGGTGTCTTCCTCAGGCAGGAGGGTCTGGGCGACGAAGCGCAGGTCTGCGCTGGTCAGACGGTCCAGGACGGAGACAGACACCTTTCCTCCCCACCTCTCTTCTTACATTCTACCCAGGATGCAGCGCCGCAGGCGCGCACCCGGCATCTCCCGAAGGGCCGGCGGGGCTACCCGCCGACCTGTCGCCGCAGCCGCGGGTCCAGCAGGTCGCGCAGCCCGTCTCCCATCAGGTTGAAGCCCATCACGGTGACCATGATGGCCAGCCCGGGAAAGGTCGGGTACCACCAGTAGTCGCGCAGGAACGTCCGCCCCTCGCTGGTGATGGCCCCCCACTCGGGGACCGGCGGCTGCGCGCCGAACCCCAGGAAGCTCAGCGAGGAGGCGATGAGGATGGCATTGCCGATGTCCAGCGTGGCCTGGACGATGATGGGCGGGATGGCGTTGGGCAGGAGGTGCCGGAACATGAGGCGCCCTGTACCGGCCCCCAGCGCCCTGGCCGCCATGACGTACTCCGACTCCCGCAGGGCCAGCACCTGACCCCGCATGATCCGGGCGTACCACGGCCACCAGATGATCACCAGCGCCAGCATGGTGTTCCCCAGGCTGGGGCCCAGCGACGCCGCCAGGGCCATGGCCAGGATGAGCGCCGGAAAGGCCAGGAACATGTCGCAGACCCGCATGATCACCTCGTCGACCTTCCCGCCCAGGTAGCCGGCCAGCAGCCCGAGCACCGTCCCGATGAATGCCCCCAGCGTGGCGATGGTCACCCCCACGCCCAGAGAGACCCGGGCCCCGTAGATGATCCGGCTGAGGAGGTCTCGCCCCAGGTGATCTGTGCCCAGGGGGTGCGCCAGGCTCAGGGGCTGCAGCCGGTCCGCGATGTTGATGGCCAGCGGATCACGGGGGGCCAGCAGCGGCGCCGCCAGCCCCGTGGTGCTCACCAGCAGCACGATCCCCGCACCCACCAGGGTAAGCGGGCGGCGGAGCAGCCAGCGCCCGACCAGCCGCCCCCGCAGCCTGAGGCCGGGCGCGGAGCGCGCCGACCGGGCGCGGGCGGCCTCAGTCATAGCGAATCCGCGGGTCGACCCCGCCGTAGAGGAGGTCGACGATGAGGTTGACGGTGGTGTAGATCAGGGCGCTGACCAGCGTGATGCCCATGACCGCAGGGTAGTCGAGGTAGGTCATGGAGCCCACCGCGTAGTAGGCCATCCCCGGCCAGGCGAAGATGGTTTCTGTGACCACGGCGCCCTGCAGGAGCGTGCCGTAGGACAGCCCGATCACTGTCAGGGTGGGGATGAGGGCGTTGCGCAGGGCGTGGCGGTAGACGACGAGCCGCTCCGCCAGCCCCTTGGCCCGGGCCGTGCGGATGTAGTCCTGGCCGAGGACCTCCAGCATGCTGGAGCGCACCATGCGCACCACGGGGGCCAGGGAGACATAGGAGAGGAGAAACACCGGCAGCAGCAGGTGGCGGACGCTGCTGCGCAGCGCCTCCCAGTCGCGCGCCGCGATGGAGTCCACCAGGTAGAGGCCTGTGAGGGGGGGCGGCGGGTCCACCCCCATGTCCAGCCGCCCCGTGCCGGGCAGCCAGCCGAGGCGGACGAAGAAGATGTAGATGAGCAGAAGGCCCAGCCAGAACACCGGCAGGGAGACCCCGGAGATGGCCACCACCCGGCTGAGGTGGTCCGGCAGGCGGTCCTTGCGCACCGCCGAGAGCACGCCCAGGGGAATGCCCACGGCGACCACCACGAGGAGGCTGATCGTGGTCAGCTCAAACGTGGCGGGGAAGTGCTCGGCGATGTCCGTGATTACCGGGCGCTGCGTGCGGATGGAGGTGCCCAGATCTCCCCGCAGCAGCTCGCGGACGTACACGGCCAGCTGGGTGGGCAGGGGCCGGTCCAGCCCCATGTCGTGCCGGATCTTGGCGATGGTCTCCGCGCTGGCCTTGGGCCCTGCGCGCAGCAGCGCCGGGTCGCCGGGGACGACGTGCGAGATCAGGAACGTGAGGACCAGCACACCGGCGAAGACCACGAACTGCAGGAGGAGGCGGCGCGCCAGGAAGTGAGCCATGGACGTGGTCCGCGCGGGCGGGGAGGAGCGACACCTGCGCATCGCCCCTCCCCACCCGGCGTCGCATGGGCTACGGCCTCTTGGAGATCCCGTTGAAGTTGGGCATGAACAGCAGCATGGGGTTGTAGACGTAGCCCTGGACGCGCTCCCGCATGGGGATGCGGTAGATGGCCTGATGCAGGTAGACGTAGACGGCGTCCTCCACGGCGATCTTCTGGATCTGCCGGAAGAGGGCCAGGCGCTTGGCTGGGTCGGTCTCCTGCCGCTGCGCCACCACCAGCCGGTCCATCTGCGGGTTGACGTAGAAGGAGCGGTTTCCCGCCAGCCCCCCGTTCTTGGAGTAGAACCAGAACCAGGTGAACATGTCCGCGTCGGGATAGTCGGGGGTCCAGAAGCCCGTGGCCATGTCGAAGTCCGCCTTGTCCAGCTTGGCCCGCATGGTGGGGCGGGCGAAGCCCTCGATCTTCACCTTGATGCCCACCTCCGCCAGGTTGGCCTGGACGATGGTGGCGATGTCAGCCCATTCCCGGATGCCCGGGTCGATGAGCAGGCTGAGCTCGAACCCCTGGGGGTAGCCGGCCTCCGCCAGCAGCTGCCGGGCGCGGGCCACATTGCGCGTGTACTGGAAGACCGTCTTGTCGTGCCCCGCCATGCCCTGGGGGATGGGACCGCGCATCTGCACCGCCCGGCCCTTCTTCACCCCGCGGATGATCCCGGCGTAGTCGATGGCGTAGGAGATGGCCTGGCGGACCTTCACCTTGGAGAGGTAGGGGTTCTTGTTGTTCAGGTAGAGGTAGGTCACCAGGAACGAGGGTGCCTCGAAGACGGTGATGCCGGGCTTGCCCTTGAGGGCGTCCAGCTGGTCGTCCGTCAGCGTCTCCCCCATGTCCACCTCCCCCCGCTCCAGCAGGTCCCGCAGGACCGCCGGGTCGGGGATGTTGCGGATGATCACCTGCCGCAGCGCCGGCTTGCGGCCCCAGTAGGTCGGGTTCCGCTCCAGCACCAGGCGCTCCCCACGCCGCCATTCCTTGAGGCGGAACGGGCCGCTGCCCGCGCTGTTTCCGGCCAGCCAGGCCTGCCCCAGGTCGCCGCCGGTCTCGTGCTTCATCACGCCCGGGCTGACGATGCTGGCCTCGTCGGTGGCCAGCGACCCCAGGAACGGTGCGAACGGGGTCTTCAGGGTGAAGCGGATGGTGGTGGGGTTCACCACCGTGATGCCGCTGGCGTCCAGGATCCCGTCCCACAGGCCAGCGGCGCCCTTGCCCATCTTCAGCAACCGGGTGAAGCTAAACTGCACCGCCTTGGCGTCCAGCGGCGTGCCGTCGGTGAACTTCACGCCGCGGCGCAGGCGGAAGGTAAAGGTCTTCCCATCGGGAGAGATGGTCCACGACTCCGCCAGCTGAGGCGCCACCTCCGTGGTGCTGCCCTTGAGCTGCACGAGTCGGTCGTAGCAGTAGTAGATGGCCCGCCAGGCGATGTTGTCCACGGTGACCTGGGGATCCATGGTCTCCACGTCGCTGGTGGATCCGAAGATGAGGACGTCCTGCGGGGTTGCCTGGGCGGACCCCGCCGGCAGAGGTGCGGCCAACAGCACCACCACCACCGGCACGACCGCCCGCATCCAGCCAAAGACTCTCACTGCCATCACCCTCCTCTGTGTACGACACTTCCCGGTCGGCACGGGCTCCTGGCCCGTGGACGACCCTCCGCCGCTCATCACCTCCCTTCGGCGGCACCGCCATGGTCGGCGCACCTGCACGCCGTCACGGCCGCCGCTACAGCACCCTCTGCAGTTCCTCCAGCAGCCGGCCGATCTGCTCCGCCGTGTGCGTGGAGAAGACCACCACCCGCAGCACCCCGGCGGGGCCTGCGCCCATGTAGCGGGCCCGCTGGATGCAGATGCCGCGGGCCATCAGCGCCCGCTGCACCCCATCCATCTGCCGCGCCGACCCCAGTGCCCAGGCGGCGATGGGCACCGGCGAGTCCTCCACCGGCAGGCCCAGGCGGCGCAGGCCGGCCTTCAGCATCCGCGCGTTCTCCCATAGCTGCGCACGCCACTCCGGATGGTGCGCCAGCAGCTCCATCCCCGCCAGGGCCGCAGCCGCCGCCGGGGAGGTGGGCGAGGTGGCCCCGGTCATGACGTGGCCGGCGCGCACGGTCTGGACGAAGTGCTTCCTCCCGGGGATGACGCCGCCGTAGGCGCCGAAGGCCTTGCTCAGGGTGCCGCCGAACAGCAGCCGCTCCGATGCCAGGCCG
>JBBIIQ010000048.1:6881-11216 GCA_037446405.1 Armatimonadota bacterium
TGCTCGCAGGTGCCCCGGCCCCTCTCGCCGAGCACACCCACCCCGTGGGAGTCATCGAGCCAGACCACGGCATCGTAGGCGGCGGCCACCTCGAGGTAGGCGGGCACGGGCGCCAGGTGTCCCATCAGGGGGAAGATGCCGTCGCTGACGATCAGAGCCCGCTGCCCCGCGCGCAGGTGGGCGCGCAGGCCCCGGCGCAGGTCCTCGGGGTCGCGGTGGGCGAAGGGTGTAACGGGCAGCCCCAGGGCGGGGAGGAGGTCGGTCACGCTGTAGTGGGACCCCTGGTCGACGAAGACGGCGCCGAAGTCAGCCGCCCCCGTCAGCGCCTGCAGCCCCGCCAGGTTGCAGAGGTAGCCGGAGGCGATGTAGGCCGCGTCCTCGCTGCCGAAGAACCTGGCGGCCGCGGCTTCCACAGCGACATACAGCGGCGTGGTCCCGAAGCCGCCGCGACTGGTCGCGGGGTGCATCCCGTAGCGGGCCAGAGCCGCGGCCGCCGCCTGGAGCACGGCGGGGTGATGCTGCAGGGCGTAGTACCCGGTCCCCCCGAAATAGAGGTAGCGCTGTCCGCTGATGACGGTTTCGGCGGCGGGCGCGCTCTCCATCACGTACCGCGGCATCGCCTCCTCCTCTCGCCGGGGACTTTGGGCGGAGGTCCGCACCCGTTCGGGCGCAGACCTCCGCCGCCTGAACGTGGGGGGCAAACCCGCGGGCAACGGCGGAAGATGCTCCTCAGCCTACCAGTACGTGGTCAGGGGAGAAATCCCTGTCTGCGTCCGCTTCGCCGTCTCCCCGCGGGCGCCCGGCGCCGCACCGCCGGCGGCTCTTCGCTCCGGAATTCCCCCGGAGCGCCAGGGGGAGACCCGCTCGTGCGGAGAGAATCGGACAACACCCGTGCATTCGGGCTGAGGACGCCCGGGAGGCCGGCCTGTGGACCCTATCAGGAGACGCATCAGCGAGCTCGCCACCCGCGTGGCTGACATCCAGACGCGAGGGATCTATCCATACCTCCAACCCGTGGCCGCCATCGACGGCGCCCACGTGACCATCGGCGGGCGGCGGATGCTGCTGGCCTCCTCATACTCCTACCTGGGGCTGCTGGGTGACCCGCGGATCACGGCGGCCGCACAGGCGGCCCTGGCCTGCTACGGCACCGGCACCCACGGCGTGCGGCTGCTGGCTGGCAACACCGACCTGCACGACCGCGCGGAGGAGCGCATCGCCCGCTTCGTCGGCGCCGAGGCCTGCGCCCTCTACTCCAGCGGCTATCTGGCCAACTTCGCCGCCATCTCGGCGCTGGTGGGGCGCAACGACGTGGTGGTCTGCGACAAGCTGAACCACGCCAGCATCGTGGACGGCTGCCTGCTCTCGGGGGCCCGGTTCGTCCGAGTGCCGCACAACGACATGGCCGCCTTCGACCGGGCGCTGGCGCGGACGCCCGAGGGCACCGGTCGGCTGGTGGTGGTGGACGCCGTCTTCAGTATGGACGGGGACGTCATCGACCTTCCCGCCCTGGTCGAGGTCTGCCGCCGCCACCAGGCCTGGCTGATGGTGGACGAATCGCACTCCCTGGGCGTCCTCGGGCCGAGGGGTGAGGGCATCGAGGCGCACTTCCGCCTGCCCGGGGTGATCGACATCAAGATGAGCTCCGTGTCTAAGAGCGTCCCCTCCGCCGGGGGGTACATCGCCGGGAGGCGCGACCTGGTCACGTTCCTCAAGCACGCCTCGCGGGCGTTCGTCTTCTCCGCAGCCCTGCCGCCGGCCAGCGCCGCGGCGGTGATGGCCGCGCTGGACGTGATGGAGGCCGAGCCGCAGCGTGTGGCGCGCCTGCGGGCCCACATCCGCAGGCTGCGCCGCGCGCTGCGGGCAGGCGGGATCGCGGTGCGCGACGACCCCACCCCTATCATCCCGGTGATCGTCGGCGACGACGAGCGGGCGTGGCGCCTGGCCCACCTGCTGGACGAGCGCGGCATCTTCGTCCTGCCCATCGTCCCCCCCGCGGTGCCGCCGGGCACCAGCCGCCTGCGCGTCACGGTGACCGCGGCGCACTCCGAGGAGGAGGTGGACGCCATCGCTGCCGCCCTGGTGGCCGCCTGGCGCCAGGTGGCCCTGGCCCCCGCGGAGGGCTGAGGCGCCGCGCGCCTGCTGCGCGGCTACTTCAGGTAAGGTTTGACCTTGGCGGTGAAGTCCTCGACCGCCTCCTGGGTGGCCTTGCCAATGAGCTGCCCGTCGAAGTTGCTCACGGTGACGTGTGTCCACCAGGGGCCCACCCAGACCGAGACCGACGACTGCGTCCTGCGGGCCTCGCTGCGCGATTCGGTGACGAAGACTCCCGTGGCCACGTCCAGGACCTTCCCCCGCAGGGTCACGCTGGCCGTCACCGTGTACGCGCAGCCGACGACGGGCAGGCACCCTCCCGTGTACTGCTGGTCGAACGCGGCCACCTGGCCCATGACCACGTAGTCGGCTTCCAGGGCGCGGGCCACCTTCTGCGCGGCCTCCACGTCCAGGAACCCCGCCGTCTCCACCCGGGCCTGCCGCAGGGCGTCCTGCACCTGCTCCCGCGGCACCACCCGCAGCGCAGCCTCCTCGCGCAGCCTGGAGATCACCCGGGCGGTGACCACCTCGCGCGTGTACGACCAGCCACGCGCCAGGTCCTCGAAATCCACCACCATGACCCCCTTGCGCGTCGCCTGTCCCTGGCCGGGGGCAGCCAGCAGCGCAGGCCCCAGCGCCAGCAGGACCGCCAGCACCCACCACCGCATCTGTCCGCTCATCGCGCCCCTCCTGATGGGCATGGAAATTCTCCTTCCGGGGCGCAAGGCCTTCCGCCCGGCGATGCACCCCGAGGCATCGTCCGCGCGCCTCGCCGGCCCTCAGCGCGGGCCGAGGGCAGACAGCACCACCCCCGCCGCCAGGCCGGCGATGTACGCCCAGCCGAAGAGGCGGTTGTGCACCAGGCAGACGCGATGGTACCAGAGCGGCCAGCCCATGTAGCCGGGGGACGGAGCGGAGGGACGGGGCCGTCCCATGACATCCAGCGCGCGGCGCGCCCGCGGCAGCGCCACCAGGACCAGCGCCGCGAAGGGGGTGATCCACCTCCCCACGGCCAGCGCCAGGACGGTGGCGTACATGGCCACGACCGCGCCACGGTTCAGTGCCCGGGCGCGCGCCTCGCCCAGGGCGACCGGCAGGGTGCGCTGCCCGTGGGCCCGGTCGTAGTCGGCCTGGTCGATGTGCTTGCCCACCAGGATGGACATGACGCCGAGCCCGTAGGGCACCGAGGCCAGGAAGGGCGTGGCGGACAGCTGCCCCGAGATCACGTAGTACCCCCCGCCCACCATGAGCGGGCCCCACACCAGGAAGGCGGCGATCTCCCCCAGGCCCATGCTCTTCAGGGTCCGCGGCGAGGCGTCATAGAGGTAGAGCAGGGCCAGACCGGCCAGGGCGAACCCCAGGGCGATCGCTCCACGGAGGATCCAGAAATACAGGGTGATGGCCAGCCCCACAGCCGCCAGGATGGCCAGCCCCGCCAGCAGCGTGCGGCTGTCCAGGACCCCGCTGGCGATAGGGTGCATGGTGTAGCGCATCCGCGGCGAATCGGGCCGGTCGTGGCCGCGGCGGTAACCGAAGTAGTCGTTGCTCAGGTTGCTGATGGCGTGCGCGGTGACGAAGCCGACAAGGGTGAGGAGGAAAGCGAGGGCGTCGAAGCGGCGGTCGGCGGCGGCCAGCAGCCCGGCGACGATCGCCGCCTGCGCGGAGATGACCAGGATGACGCTGCGCGCCGAGAAGAGAAAGCGCGCCACGGGGTCGAGTTGTCGGGCGGTGCTGTCGTGCGGCGGGTAGAAACCGACGAACGCCCGCAGCCACGCCCGCGGCCCGCGCAGCGCAGCAGGCTGTGCCTCTCCGCTCATGCACATCCCTCCCCCCGGGCCGCGCCGGCCCCGCCGCCCGGCCCGACCGGAGTCTCTCACCGCAGTATACGCATCCCCGACGTGGCCAGCCCAGCCCCGGGTCAGGGGACCCATTCGTAGAGGACGGCACGCCTTCCCCAGGTCCCCGGCCGGTATCCCGCCCGCCGCGCCCGGACCAGCAGGCGGCGGTCGTACGGGCGGAACACCGCCACCGTGCCGCCGCGGGCGGCGTCGCGCCGTGCAGCCCGCAGCGCCGCGATGCCTCCCCAGAGCATGGAGGCGTAGGTAACGCCGGGCTCGCCGCCGGTCCACAGGACGAAGGCGGCCTTCGGTCCCACCAGGAGCGCGCCCCGTCGGGCCATCCGCCGCAGCGTAGCGGCGCTCGGCGGGAGGAAGTGCCAGCGGTACGCCAGGTACCCCTTTC
>JBBIIQ010000049.1:0-11030 GCA_037446405.1 Armatimonadota bacterium
GCTCCCCCGCCTCCCCGCGGGCCGCACCTACACCTCCACGTTGATCTTGATCCCGCGGTAGCGCTGCATCCCGGTGCCGGCGGGGATGAGCTTGCCGATGATCACGTTCTCCTTCAGGCCGATCAGCGGGTCGATCTTCCCCTTGGTGGCGGCGTCGGTCAGCACGCGCGCCGTCTCCTGGAAGGAGGCCGCGGACAGGAAGCTCTCCGTGGCCAGCGAGGCCTTGGTGATCCCGAGCAGCACCGGCCGTGCCTTGGCCGGCTCCAGCCCCTCGGCCAATGCCTTGGCGTTGTCCTCTTCGAACGTGAACTTGTCGACCAGCTCCCCGGGCAGAAGCTCGGTGTCGCCCGGCTCCTCCACCTTCACCCGCCGCAGCATCTGCCGGACGATGATCTCGATGTGCTTGTCGTTGATGTCCACGCCCTGGGAGCGGTAGACGGACTGGATCTCCTGCACCAGGTAGGTCTGCAGCGCCTCCAGGCCCTTGATCCGCAGGATGTCGTGCGGGTTGACCGAGCCCTCGGTGAGCTGGTCGCCGGCCTCCACGCGGTCGCCCTCGGCCACGCGGACGCGCACGCCGTAGGGCACCGTCTGGGTCTGCTCGCTGCCATCCTTGCCCGTGATGGTGATCCGCCGCGCGCCCTTGGCTTCGCTGATGCTCACCTTGCCCGAGATCTCGGCGATGATGGCCTGGCCCTTGGGGCGGCGGGCCTCGAAGAGCTCCTCCACCCGCGGCAGGCCCTGGGTGATGTCGAACCCGGCCACCCCGCCGGTGTGGAAGGTGCGCATCGTCAGCTGGGTCCCCGGTTCCCCGATGGACTGGGCGGCGATGATCCCCACCGCCTCGCCGATCTCCACCAGCTTCCCCGTGGCCAGGTTCCGGCCGTAGCACTTGGCGCAGACGCCGTAGCGGCTCTTGCAGGTGAGCACGGAGCGCACCAGCACGCTCTCCACGCCGGCCTGCTCCAGCCGGTCGGCCGCCTCCTCTTCGATCTCCTGGTCCGCCTCCACGAGCACCGTCCGCCCGCGGGGTGCCCTCACGTCCTCGGCGGCGATGCGGCCGACGACGCGGTCGCGCAGGGGCACCACCACCTCGTGCCCCTCGGTGATGGCGCTGATGCGGACGCCCTCGGTGGTGCGGCAGTCCTCCTCGCGGACGATGACGTCCTGGGCCACGTCCACGAGGCGGCGGGTGAGGTAGCCGGACTCGGAGGTGCGGATAGCGGTGTCCGCCAGGCCCTTGCGCTGCCCGTGGGTGGAGATGAAGTACTCCAGCACGGTGAGCCCCTCGCGGAAGTTGGCCTTGATGGGCAGCTCGATGATCCGCCCGCTGGGGTCGGTCATCAGCCCGCGCATCCCCGCCAGCTGGCGGATCTGCTGGATGTTCCCGCGGGCCCCGCTCTGGGCCATCATGTACAGGGGGTTGAAGAGGTCGAAGGCCTCCAGCATGGCGTCGGTGATCTCCTCGGTGGCCTTGGTCCAGACGTCGATGGCCCGCTGGTAGCGCTCCCCGTCGGTGATCAGCCCGCGGCGATACTGGTTCTCGATGGCGTCGATCTGCCGCTCCGCCTCCCGCAGGATCCGCTCCTTCTCCCGGGGCACGGCGATGTCGTCGATGGCGATCCCCGAGCCGCTGCGGGTGGCGAAGCGGAAGCCCAGGTCCTTGAGCGCGTCCAGCAGCTGCACCGTCTTGCTGGAGCCCAGGCGGTTGTAGGCCTCGGAGACCACCGTGGCCAGGACCTTGCGGTCGCAGACCTCGTTGATGAAGCGCAGCTCCTCGGGGATGGCCTCGTTGAAGATCACGCGGCCGACGGTGGTCTCGATGACCTCCCCCTCCCGGCCCAGCCGCACCTTCACCCGGGCGTGCAGCTCCACGGCACCGGTCTCGTAGGCCATGAGCACCTCGTTGGGGGTGGAGAAGACCTTGCCCTCCCCCTTCGCCCCCGGGCGCTCCTGCGTCAGGTAGTAGCAGCCGAAGACGATGTCGCGCGTCGGGCTGGTGATGGCCCGGCCGAAGGCCGGCGAGAGGATGTTGTAGGCGGAGAGCATGAGCAGGCGGGCCTCCGCCTGCGCCGCCGCCGAGAGGGGCACGTGCACTGCCATCTGGTCGCCGTCGAAGTCGGCGTTGTAGGCGGTGCAGACCAGGGGGTGCACCTGGATGGCCTTCCCCTCAATCAGCACCGGCTCGAAGGCCTGGATGCCCAGCCGGTGCAGGGTGGGAGCGCGGTTGAGCAGGACGGGGTGCTCGCGCACCACCTCCTCCAGCACATCCCAGACCTCGGGGCGGGAGCGCTCCACCATGCGCTTGGCGCTCTTGATGTTCTGCGCCAGCGACTTGTCCACCAGCTTCTTCATGACGAAGGGCTTGAAGAGCTCCAGGGCCATCTCCTTGGGCAGGCCGCACTGGTGCAGCTTCAACCGGGGCCCCACGACGATCACCGAGCGGCCGGAGTAGTCCACGCGCTTGCCCAGGAGGTTCTGGCGGAAGCGCCCCTGCTTGCCCTTGAGCATGTCGGAGAGCGACTTCAGCGGCCGGTTGTTGGGCCCGGTGACGGGACGGCCGCGCCGCCCGTTGTCGATCAGCGCGTCCACGGCCTCCTGCAGCATGCGCTTCTCGTTGCGCACGATGATCTCCGGCGCGCCCAGGTCCAGCAGCCGCTTCAGCCGGTTGTTCCGGTTGATCACGCGGCGGTAGAGGTCGTTCAGGTCACTGGTGGCGAAGCGGCCGCCGTCCAGCTGCACCATGGGCCGCAGATCGGGGGGGATCACCGGAACCACGTCCAGGATCATCCACACCGGGCGGTTGCCGCTCTTGCGGAAGGCCTCCACCACCTCCAGGCGCTTGAGGATCTTCATCCGCTTCTGCCCGCCGGCCTCCCGCAGCTCAGCGCGCAGCTGGCGGGAGAGCTTCTCCGGGTCGATCTCCGCCAGCAGCTCGCGGATGGCCTCAGCACCCATGCCGGCCCGGAAGGCGGTGCCGTACTTCTCCCGCATCTCCCGGTACTCCGTCTCGCTGAGCAGCTGCTTCTTGGAGAGCGGAGTCGTCCCCGGGTCGATGACCACGTAGGAGGCAAAGTAGACGACCCGCTCCAGGGCCCGCGGCGACATGTCCAGGAGCAGCCCGATGCGGCTAGGTACCCCCTTGAGGTACCAGATGTGGCAGACGGGCGCGGCCAGGGAGATGTGCCCCATGCGCTCGCGCCGCACCTTGGCCCGGGTCACCTCTACACCGCAGCGGTCGCAGATGATGCCCTTGAAGCGGATGCGCTTGTACTTGCCGCAGTGACACTCCCAGTCCTTGGTCGGGCCGAAGATGCGTTCGCAGAACAGCCCGTCCCGCTCCGGCTTGAGGGTGCGGTAGTTGATGGTCTCCGGTTTCTTCACTTCGCCGTGCGACCAGAGGCGGATCTGCTCCGGCGAGGCCAGCCCGATCTTCACCGCGTCGAAGTTGTTTACGTCCTGCATCGCCTCTCCTCGTCCTCCCTCGGTCAGTGGGCAGCGGGGTCCCCGGGCATCCGCGCTGCGGATGCCCGGGGTGCTTCAGTACTCCTCAACCAGGGCTTCCTCACCCTCGAGGTTGATGCCCAGGGCGCGGGCCGTCTCAGCGATGTCCTCCTCGATCTCCTTGAGCTCGATCTCCTTCTTGTCTTCACTGAGGACCTTCACGTCCAGGCAGAGGGACTGCAGCTCCTTCACCAGGACCTTGAAGGACTCGGGGACGCCGGGCTCCTGGATGTTCTCGCCCTTGACGATGGCCTCGTAGGTCTTCACCCGCCCCACCACGTCATCGGACTTGACCGTGAGCAGCTCCTGCAGCGTGCTGGCGGCGCCGTAGGCTTCCAGCGCCCAGACCTCCATCTCGCCAAACCGCTGGCCGCCGAACTGGGCCTTGCCGCCCAGCGGCTGCTGGGTGATCAGGCTGTACGGGCCGGTGGAGCGGGCGTGGATCTTGTCCTCCACCAGGTGCAGCAGCTTCATCATGTAGATGGAGCCCACGGTGACCTCCCGGTCGAAGGGCTCCCCCGTGCGCCCGTCGAGCAGCCGCATCTTCCCGCTCTCCGGCAGGCCGGCCTGGCGGAGCAGCTGCTTGATCTCGTCCTCCTGCGGCCCGTCGAAGACGGGGCTCTCCACCCAGATCCCCAGCCGCTCCGCGGCCCAGCCCAGGTGGGTCTCCAGCACCTGCCCCACGTTCATCCGCGAAGGCACCCCCAGCGGGTTGAGCACGATGTCCACCGGCGTCCCGTCGGGCAGGGTGGGCATGTCCTCCTCGGGCAGGATCACGGAGATGACGCCCTTGTTCCCGTGGCGTCCCGCCATCTTGTCCCCCACGGTGATCTTGCGCTTCTGCGCCACATAGACACGCACCAGGGTGTTCACCCCTGGTGGCAGCTCGTCGCCCTGCTCCCGGCTGAACATCTTCACGCCGACGACCTTGCCCTTCTCCCCGTGCGGCACTTTTAGGGAGGTATCGCGCACCTCCCGCGCCTTCTCCCCGAAGATGGCGCGCAACAGGCGCTCCTCCGCGGTGAGCTCGGTCTCCCCCTTGGGGGTCACCTTCCCCACCAGGATGTCGCCGGAGCGGACCTCCGCGCCGATGCGCACGATGCCCCGCTCGTCCAGGTCGCGCAGCGCCTCCTCGCCCACGTTGGGGATGTCGCGGGTGATCTCCTCGGGCCCCAGCTTGGTGTCGCGCGCCTCCACCTCGTACTCCTCGATGTGGATGGAGGTAAAGAGGTCCTCCTTGACCAAGCGCTCGCTGACCACGATGGCGTCTTCGTAGTTATAGCCCTCCCAGGGCATGAAGGCCACCAGCACGTTGCGCCCCAGGGCCAGCTCCCCCTGGTCGGTACAGGGGCCGTCGGCCAGGACCTCGCCGGCCTTGACTTCCTGCCCGCTGCGCACGATAGGCACCTGGTTGATGCACGTGCCCTGGTTGCTCCGCTGGAACTTCACCAGGCGGTAGACGTCGCGCCGCCCGCCGGCCACCTTGACCACGATCTCCTCGGCGGAGACCGCCTCCACCACGCCGTCTCGCTTGCACACCACCACCGCACCGCTGTCCACGGCCGCGCGGTACTCCATGCCCGTGCCCACCAGCGGCGCCTCCGTGGCCAGCAGCGGCACCGCCTGGCGCTGCATGTTGGAGCCCATCAGGGCGCGGTTGGCGTCGTCGTGCTCCAGGAAGGGGATGAGCGCGGTGGCCACCGAGACGATCTGCTTGGGGGAGACGTCCATGAAGTCCACCTCTTCCGGGCGCACCAGCTTGATCTCCGAGCCGTGGCGCACCGTCACCCGCGGGCCGACCAGCCGGCCGTCCTCGTCCAGGGCGGCGTTGGCCTGGGCGATGACGTACTTGTCCTCCTCGTCCGCGGTGAGGTAACGGATACGCCGCGTGACCACCCCCTCCTTCACCTCACGGTACGGGGTCTCGATGAAGCCCAGGTCGTTGACGCGGGCGTAGGTGGCCAGGGAGGAGATCAGGCCGATGTTGGGCCCCTCTGGCGTCTCGATGGGGCACATCCGGCCGTAGTGCGAGGCATGCACGTCGCGCACCTCGAAGCCGGCGCGCTCCCGGGAGAGGCCTCCCGGCCCCAGGGCGGAGAGGCGCCGCTTGTGGGTCAGCTCCGCCAGGGGGTTGGTCTGGTCCATGAACTGGGAGAGCTGGCTCGACCCGAAGAACTCCTTGATCGCCGCCACCACCGGGCGGATGTTGATCAGCACCTGGGGCGTGATCTGCGCCGTGTCCTGGATGGTCATGCGCTCGCGGATGACCCGCTCCATGCGCAGCATGCCGATGCGGAACTGGTTCTGCAGCAGCTCGCCCACGGAGCGCACACGCCGGTTGCCCAGGTGGTCGATGTCGTCGTCCACCGCGTCCGTCTCACCGCGCACCAGCCGGCTGAGGTAGCGGATGATCTCGACGATGTCCTCCTTGGTCAGCGTGCGCACCTCCAGGGGGTGGTGCAGGCCCAGCTTCTTGTTCAGCTTGTACCGCCCCACCCGTCCCAGGTCGTAGCGCCGCGGCTCGAAGAAGAGGGTGTGCATCAGGGTGCGGGCCGATTCCACTGTGGGCGGGTCCCCCGGGCGCAGGCGGCGGTAGATCTCGATCAGGGCCTCGTCCTGGTTCCGGCTGTTGTCCTTGTCCAGGGTGGCCTTGAGCACCGGGTCGTCGCCGTAGAGCTTGAGGATCTGCTCGTTGCTCTCGTAGCCCACAGCCCGCAGCAGTACCGTGGCCGGGACCTTGCGCGTGCGGTCGATGCGCGTGAAGAGGACCTTGTTGTTGTCCGCCTCCAGCTCCAACCAGGCGCCGCGGTGGGGGATCACCGTAGCCGTGGGCAGCGGCCGGCCGGCGGTGTCCGGGGCGAAGCTGAAGTAGACTCCCGGGGAGCGGACCAGCTGGCTGACCACCACGCGCTCCGCCCCGTTGATGATGAAGGTGCCCCGCTCGGTCATCAGGGGGAAGTCTCCCATGAAGACTTCCTGCTCCTTGATCTCCCCCGTCTCCCGGATGACCAGGCGGACCTTCACCTTGAGGGCGGCGCTGTAGTTGTAGTCCCGGTCGCGGCACTCCTCTTCGGTGTACTTCAGCCGCTCGAAGCGGTAGCCGCCAAAGTCTAGGACGGCGTCGCCGTTGAAGACGCTGCCGCTGGCCGCCTTGCGCCGGCCGGACTCCACGGCGAAGTGCAGCTCCAGGTTGCCGGTGAAGTCCTGAATCGGCGAGACCTCGGCAAAGACCTCACGGATCCCCTCCCGCAGGAACCACTCGTAGGAGCGGCGCTGCACCTCCACCAGGTCGGGAAGGTCGGTGATCTCGGGGATCTTGGCGAAGGAGAGCCGTGGACGCCTCCCCCGCTTGACCACGCGTGCCTCCAGCCCCAGGTTCTTCAGGGGTGTGGAAGGCCGCATCGCCCTGCGCTTCGTCTGCGTCTTCACGGCGGCAGACCTCACCTCCACAGCAACATTGACCGCTCAGACCGCGAACACGGAAACGGGCCCCGATGGCGAGCCCCAGGAGGTGCTGGAAATAGTGAAAGACACGCTGGTCAGGCGTGCCTCGCTCCGGTCACTCTGTAAAACCGCGGCCGTAGTCCCCCATCCTACCCCGGGTCTAGCAGTAAAAACAACACTAACATCGGGTGGGGGGAACGTCAATAGGAAATCGTTCGGGCAGACCGGGCGACCCGGGGCGGTGCGGGCGGCCCTTCCCGGCAGGACCCCCCGTCACCTGATCTCCACCTTCGCGCCCTCCGCCTCCAGCTTCGCCTTGACCTGCTCCGCCTCCTGCCGGCTCACCTTCTCCTTAACCGCCTTGGGGGCGGTGTCCACCAGCTCCTTGGCCTCCTTCAGGCCCAGGCCCGTCAACTCCCGCACCACCTTGATCACCTGGATCTTCTTCTCCCCCACCGCGGAGAGGATGACGTCGAACTCGGTCTGCTCCTCCACCGCCGCGGGCGCGCCCCCGGCAGCCACCGGGGCCGCCGCCACCGCCACCGGGGCCGCCGCCGAGACGCCAAACCGCTCTTCCAGGGCCTTCACCAGCTCGGCCAGCTCCAGCACCGTCAGGTTCTCGATGGCCCCCAGGATCTCTTCCTTAGTCAGCTTCTCCTTCGTCGCCATTACCCCGCTCCTCCCTCATCTCCGGCCGTTAGGCCGCCTCTCGCTGCTGCCGGATCTGCTCAAGCACGTAGACCAGAGCCCGCGGCACCCCTGCCAGGACGGAAGCCAGACCCTGGAGGGGAGCACGCATGCCTCCGGCCACCTGTGCCAGGAGGACGCCGCGGGGCGGCAGGTCGGCCAGCTGGCGGACCTGCTGCGCCGTGAGCGGCCGCCCCTCCACGACCCCGCCCTTGGCCTCCAGCTTCCGCATCTGGCGGATGAACTCGTGAACCACCCTGGCCGGGGCGACCGGGTCGTCGTAGCCGAAGGCCGCGGCGGTGGGGCCCTCCAGGTAGCTCTCCAGGCCGGCGATCCCGGCCTGGCGGGCGGCGATGCGCATCAGGCGGTTCTTCACCACCCGGTACTCCACCCCCGCCTCCCGCAGGCGGGCGCGGAGCTGGGTGATCTCCTTTACGGTCAGCCCGCGGAAGTCCGTGAAGACCACGGCGCGTGCCCGCTGCAGCCGCTCCTTCAGCACCTCCACTTCAGAGACCTTCTCCGGGCGAACCATCGCCCTCCTCCGGGAAAGGACGCGCGGACGGGCCCCGGCAGGCTCCGTCCGCGACGGATAATGCCTCGGCAGGCGGCGGGGCCCAGCCCCATCCTTTAAGCCGCGCACCTGCTGTCTGGGGCCGCTATGCGCTTACGTCCAACGGGCGTTAGCCTAGCATGCCCCCCTGCAGCCGTCAACCGGCCCGCGTCAAAGCCTGGGCGGCCGCCGGGTCGACCTTGATGCCCGGGCCCATGGTGGTGGCCAGGGTGATGGCGCGCAGGTACTGCCCCTTCACCGCCGCCGGCCGGGCGCGCACCAGGGCGTCGACAAGCGCGGCCAGATTCCGCAGCAGGTCCTCGGCGCTGAAGGTGGCCTTCCCGATGGGGACGTGGACGATGCCGGTCTTGTCCACCCGGAACTCGATCTTCCCCGCCTTGATCTCCCGCACGGCCTTCCCTACCTCGAAGGTCACCGTTCCGGCCTTCGGGTTGGGCATCAGGCCGCGCGGGCCGAGGATGCGGCCGAGCCGGCCGACCACGTTCATCACGTCGGGCGTGGCCACGGCGGCGTCGAACTCCGTCCAGCCCCCCTGGATCCGCTCCACCAGCTCCTCCACCCCGACGAAATCCGCCCCCGCCGCCTCCGCCTCCCTGGCCTTCTCCCCCTTGGCGAAGACCGCGACCCGCACGGGCCGGCCGGTCCCCGCGGGGAGGACCACGGTGCCGCGCACCTGCTGGTCGGCGTGCTTGGGGTCGACCCCCAGGCGCACGTGCGCCTCCACCGTCTCGGGGAACCGGGCCGTGGCCACCCGCTGCAGCAGCCGCACGGCCTCCTCGGGAGCGTAGAGCCGCGTGCGCTCGATCAGCTTGCTGGCTTCCTGGTAGCGCTTGCTGTGCTTCCCCATCTGCTCCTCCCGTGGTCCGGGCGAGCGCCCGCCGGGCGCTCTCCCACGTTGCTGCAGCCTAACCCACCACCTCGATGCCCATGGAGCGGGCGGTGCCCTCGATCATGCGCATCGCCGCCTCGACATCCGTGGTGTTCAGGTCCGGCATCTTCTGCAGCGCGATCTCCCGCAGCTGCCGGCGGGTCACCTGGCCCGCCCTGGCCTTGCCCGGGTCGCCCGCGCCCTTCTCCAGCCCGGCGGCCTGCTTCAGCAGCACCGCCGCCGGGGGGGTCTTCGTGACGAAGGTGAAGGTGCGGTCGGCGTAGACGGTGATCTCCACCGGTACGATGGTGCCGGCCTGGCGCGCCGTGCGCTCGTTGTAGGCCTTGACGAACTCCATGATGTTCACGCCGTGCTGCCCTAGAGCCGGGCCGACCGGAGGCGCGGGCGTGGCCTTGCCCGCCGGGATCTGCAGCTTGACGACCGCCACCACCTTCTTTGCCATGGAAACCTCCCTGCGTCAGTGGGACCCCAGGGCCCGACCAATTCGCACAGCGAATGCGTCGGGCGGGTTAGACTTTCTCCACCTGCCCGAAGTCGAGCTCCACCGGCGTCTCCCGGCCGAAGATGGAGACCAGAACGCGGACCTTCTCTTTCTCCATCATGATCTCGTCCACGATGCCGGTGAAGTCCTGGAAGGGGCCGGCGGTTATCCGCACCGGCGAGCCCTTGACATAGGTGATGCGGTACTTCGGGGTCTCATCCCGCAGCTGCCGCAGCAGCTGCCGCACCTCCTTGTCCTCCAGGGGCACCGGGCGGGCCCCCGAGCCGACAAACCCGGTGACGCCGGGGGTGTTGCGCACCACGTACCAGGAGTCGTCGTCCATGATCATCTGC
This sequence comes from Armatimonadota bacterium, assembly GCA_037446405.1. Lineage (GTDB taxonomy): Bacteria > Sysuimicrobiota > Sysuimicrobiia > Sysuimicrobiales > Humicultoraceae > Humicultor. The sequence goes on from JBBIIQ010000049.1 coordinate 9,930, forward strand.
ACCAGGACATAGCCGGGGAAAATCTTCCGCTCCACCTCGCGCCGCTTGCCGCCCTTGATCTCCTTCTCCTTCTCCATGGGCACGAGGACCTGGAAGATCTTCTCGCGCATGTTCATGGACTCGATGCGCCGTTCCAGATTGGTCTTCACCCGGTTTTCATACCCGGAGTAGGTGTGGATGACGTACCAGCGGGTGCGCGGGTCGGCGGGAGCCTCCGGCTCCGCCTCCTCCTCCACCGCGGGCTCCTCCACCCGCACCGGCTCGTCGATGAAGAGATCCTTCAGGGGGTCCTCGGTCATGGCTCGTCGCCCCCTAGGGGCCGATCAACCAGCGTTTCACGCTCACGGTGAACAGGTAGTCCCAGGCCCCCAGGTACAGCGCCAGGGCCAGGAGCACCACCAGGACGACCAGCGTGGAGCCGGTCAGCTCCTTGCGCGAGGGCCAGTCGACCCGCCGCAGCTCCGCCCAGACCTCGCGCAGGTAGCGGACGGCCCGCTCCACGACGACCGGGCCGCGTCGCGCCACCGGCCGGGCGATGCGCTGGGGCAGCCGCCCCGCCTTCGTCTCACCTATCCGGGCCATCGGTCCTCCCATGCGCCCCCGCCGCTTCCCGGAAATGCCCGGGGCCGGCTCCCGGAAACTGCCCAAAAAAAGAAAAAGACTGGATGGGCCGTGTCAAGCGCATTATAGGAAGCGCCCCTCCCCCTGTCAAACGCCTGTACGGTCTCGACGGTCTCGAATCGATCTGGGGTAGAGCACCCGCCTCTCCAGCCCCCGGGCGAGGCGGGAGGCGCAGGGGCCCGCCCCCGGGAGGGCGAAGGCTCTACTCCCGCGGGCCGCGGGAGGATGACGGGCGATGCGCTGGTGCCTGCTCTGCGGCGACGAGATGATCCCGGAATTCGGCAGCCCCTGCGAGGACCCGGTGGCCTGGGCCTGCCGTGCCTGCGGCTTCTTCCAGCTGGAGACCGGCGGCCGCCCCCTCAGCGGAGAGCAGCTCGCCGCCGTCCGCCAGCTGCCCGGCAAGCCCGCTGGTGGCGAGGCGCCTCCGCTCCCCGCGGCGGTGCGGGCGGCGCGGGAGATCCTGGCTACCTTCGGCCTCGC
>JBBIIQ010000050.1:0-11029 GCA_037446405.1 Armatimonadota bacterium
GCAGCCGCCGCCTCGGTCCGGCGGCGTTGCGCCGGCTGCTGGCCCTGGTCCTGGTCATCGCCGGGTTGAAGCTGCTGCTCACCTGACGGCTCCAGGCCGGCAATGCACGCGTCCGGACGCCCGCCTGAGGGGCTCAGGGCCCATGCTATACTGACGCCGTCATGCGCGCCTTCCAGACGCTCGCCCTCCCCTCCGAGGCCCGCGACCGCTACCTGGCGGTCCTGGCGCCCGTCCCGCTGGGGACGGAGACGGTGCCGCTGGAGGAGGCGCTGGACCGGGTCCTGGCCGCCGACCTGGTGGCCGGGGAGGACCTGCCGCCGTTCGACCGCTCCACCGTCGACGGCTTCGCCGTCCGCGCGGCAGACACCGCGGGAGCCGGAGAGTCCGCACCGGTCCGCCTGCGGCTTTCCGGCCAGGTGCGCATGGGGCAGGCCGCGGGGGTGCAGGTGCGCCCGGGGGAGGCGGTAGGTGTGCCCACGGGAGGGATGCTGCCCCCGGGGGCCGATGCCGTGGTCATGCAGGAGCACGTGGGAGTGGCCGGCGCCACCCTTGAGGTGTACAGGGCGGTCCGCCCCGGCGAAAACGTCCTGCCCCGGGGTGAGGACGTGCGTGCCGGCAGCGTGGTCCTGCGGGCGGGCCGCCGCCTGCGGCCGCAGGACCTGGGCATCCTGGCCGGGCTGGGCCATTCCCGCGTGCTGGTCCGGCGGCGGCCGCTGGTGGCGATCACCAGCAGCGGCGATGAGGTCGTGCCGCCGGACCGGCCCTTGCGTCCCGGGCAGGTCCGGGACATGAACACCTACACCCTGAGCGGGCTGGTGCACCGCGCGGGCGGCGTCCCGGCGCGCTTTCCCATCCTGCCGGACGACCTGCCCGCCGTGGAGGCCTGGCTGCGCGCCGCTGTGGAGGTCCACGACGTGGTCCTGGTGTCCGGGGGGAGCTCCGTAGGAGAGCGCGACGTGGTGGCCGACGCCATCCGGGCGCTGGGGCCGCCGGGGGTCGTCGTCCACGGGGTGGCCATCCGTCCGGGGAAGCCCACGGTGCTGGCGGTGGCCGGTGGCCGGCCGGTGATCGGGCTGCCCGGGAACCCGGTCTCAGCCATGGTCATCTTCGATGTCTTCGTCCGCCCCGTGCTGGCGGCGCTGCTGGGGCTGGCGGAGGAGCTTCGGCCCGGCGCCCGGGTCCGCGCCCGCGCCGCGCGCGCCCTTGTGGGCCCGGCGGAGCGGGAGGAGCACGCCCGTGTTGCCCTGGAGGCGCGCGGGGAGGACCTGTGGGCGCATCCGCTCCCGGCGCAGTCCGGCCTGCTCACCTCGATGGTGCGCGCGGACGGGATCGTCATCGTCCCGCCGGGAGCCCGGGTGGATGCCGGCGAGCCCGTGGAGGTGGAGCCGCTTGAGGACTAGGCGCCGCCTCACCCACGTGGACCGCTCGGGTCGGGCGCGGATGGTGGACGTGGGGAGCAAGCCGGAGACGGCGCGCGAGGCGGTAGCCCGCGGCGAGGTGGTCATGCGGCCGCAGACCCTGCGCCTCATCCAGCAGAACCAGGTGGCCAAGGGCGATGTCCTCACCCTGGCCCAGGTGGCGGGGGTGATGGCCGCCAAACGGACGCACGAGGTGATCCCGCTGGCCCACCCCATCCCGCTGACCGACGTGCAGGTCACCTGCCGCCCCGCACCGCCGGACCGTGTGACCGTCGAGGCGGTGGCCCGCACGGTGGCCCGCACCGGAGTGGAGATGGAGGCGCTGGTGGCGGTGGCGGCCGCGGCGCTGACCATCTACGACATGTGCAAGGCCGTCGACCGGGGGATGACGGTGGAGCGGGTGCGCCTGGTGGCCAAGCGCGGGGGCCGCAGCGGCGAGTTCCGCCGCCCCGGCGAACCGGTCTGACCCGTGGCCACCCTGGCCGGGCGGCGCGTGGCCGTCCTCACCGTCAGCGACAGCGTCTCCGCCGGGCGACAGCCTGATGCCAGCGGGGACGTGATCGTCGAGATGCTGGCTGCGGCCCGGGCGGTGGTCGCGGCGCGCGATGTCCTGCCCGACGACCGCGAGGCCATCGCCGCCCGCCTGCGGGCCTACGCCGACGACCTGGAAGTGGAGCTGGTGCTGACCACCGGCGGCAGCGGGGTGGCGCCCGGCGACGTCACCCCGGAGGCGACGCTGGACGTGGTGCAGCGCCTGGTTCCCGGCCTGCCCGAGGCTGCCCGCGCGCGCACCCAGGACGCCACCCCGTTGGCGATCCTTTCCCGCGGGGTCGCCGGGATCCGCGGGCGGACGCTGATCGTCAACTTGCCGGGCAGCCCGAAGGGAGCGCGGGAGTGGCTGGAGGTGCTGGCACCGGTCCTGCCGCACGCGCTGGAGCTGCTCGGGGGGCCGCCTCTCCCCTGGGGAACTCCGCACCGGCCCTGAGGGAAGCCCCGGCACAGGCCTGGGCTCGTCCGCACGTTCACCCAGAGCGCGTGGGCGGTCGCCCGTGTGGCCCCTTTCGCGCGGTCGCCGGGGCCGGCGGGTCGGGAGGTTCAGAAGACCCCGTAGGCGCCGTTGTTGACGCTCCCCGGCGCCCTTTCTATACTCACGTCGAAGGCCGCATCACCAGAGCGCGTGGGCCGGTGGCGCAGTTGGGAGCGCGCCTCAATGGCATTGAGGAGGTCGGGGGTTCGAGTCCCCTCCGGTCCACCACTCGAACGTCCGCGTAATTCAGGTCACCGTAGGCTTGGCGGGACGCTCCCGTACCTCGCGAATCGCGCTCACGATCTCGTCGCGTGTGACGCCGGTCTCGACTCCGGGAACATCGAGGGGGGAGCGCCTGGGGGAGACGGGCCGGAGAATGAACTCGCTCCCGTCGCGGCGCTTGATGCGCACCTCGCCCCTTTCCCGCGCCTCGTCGAGCAAGCGGGAAAGGCGTTGACGTGCCTCCGAATACGTATAGACCTTCATGGCTCAAACCTCCAGGACCCGGATCCCGAGTCGAACGGCAATCCGCCGTTGAAAATCATCCAGGGAGAGGAGAGGGGTTCGGGACTTCCGTGCACACTCCAACATGTAGGCGTCGTATGCGTACACCCCATGCTCCTTGGCCATCTCCACGCATGTCACCAGATCAATTTCAACAAGTCGTACTGGGATCTTCCGGAAGGACCTTAGCGCAGCCCGAGCCTGATCCAGGTCTACGCGCGTCCGCCTGAAGAGCGCTGTGAGGCTGTTCCCTACCTCCCAGGGCAGAGTCGGTGCCGAGATCAGCGTGGCCCCACGCGTCTGCTCAAGCAGCCTGGGTTTGGAGGGCTCATTGAGGATGACCGCCATGATGGCCGATGTATCCACCGTGATCTCCATGTGAGGCTACTCCGCGTAGTGGTACAATTGTACAATATCGCTCTGCTGCACGCCTGTCAACAGGTCCCAACGGCGCGGCGACGCCGTGCAGTAGCTTGGCTTGGATTTATTGTGAGGCAATGCGGATGCTTGACTTGGTGTGCATGCTCCCTACAATGGGCTTAAAGTGGGCAATGCCCGGAAGCGGTAGGTGAGGCCCGCGCGGAAGAGAGCCGGCGGAAGGGTGCGAGCCGGCGGCGGGGTGCACCGAACTCGTCCGGAAGCCTGCGCCGGTGAAGCGGGCGGTACCAGACCGCGGTGAGCCGGCGTCGTCCGCCCACGTGACGGGCTCAAGCGGGCAGGAGCCGGCTCTCGTCGGCCGGTTTCGCCAATCAGGGTGGTACCGCGGAGGCCGCCTTCGTCCCTGGGACGAGGGCGGCTCGACGTTTAGGGAGGGGTGTGCGTGCAGGCGTCCGAGGTGATCTGGTTCAACGGGGAGATCGTCCCGTGGGAGGCGGCCCGGGTGCACGTGCTGGCGCACGCCCTGCACTACGGCAGCAGCGTCTTCGAAGGCATCCGCGCCTACGCCACCCCGGAGGGCCCGGCGGTCTTCTGCCTGGACGACCACCTGCGCCGCCTCTACGACTCCTGCCGGATCTTCCGCATGGTACCCCCCTACGAGACGGCGGTGCTGCGCGAGGCCATCCTCACCGTGGTGGCGCGCAACGGGCACCAGGCCTGCTACATCCGCCCGGTGGTCTTCCGCGGCCTGGGGTCGCTCAGCGTGGACCCGCGGAAGTCGCCCGTGGAGGTGGCGGTGGCCTCCTTCCCCTGGGGGCGCTACCTGGGGGAGGAGGCGCTGGAGGAGGGCGTGGATGTCATGGTCTCATCCTGGCGGCGTGTGGCGCCGGACACCCACCCGGGGATGGCGAAGGTGGGCGGCAACTACGTCAACTCCGCCTTCGTGGCCATGGAGGCGGCCGACAACGGCTTCACCGAGGGGGTGGTCCTGGACGTGCAGGGCTACGTCAGCGAGGGCTCCGGGGAGAACGTCTTCGTAGTGCGGGACGGTGTCGTCTCCACCCCGCCGCTGTCCAGCTCTATCCTCCCGGGGGTCACCCGGAAGGTGGTGCTGACGCTGTGCGCCGACCTGGGCATCCCCGTGCGGGAGGCCCTCCTGCCGCGGGAGATGCTGTACGTGGCCGACGAGGTCTTCTTCACCGGCACCGCGGCCGAGATCACCCCGGTCCGCTCCGTGGACCGGATCCCGGTGGGCGCCGGGAGGCGCGGGCCGATCACGGCGCGCCTGCAGGAGGAGTTCTTCGCCCTGGCCGAGGGGCGGCTGCCCGACCGCCACGGCTGGCGCACTCCCGTGCGGCCGGCAGGCGTCCGCGCAGCCCCGTCGTAGGAGGAGGACGATGGCAGACCGCTACGCGCCCCAGGGCATCGAGCAGAAGTGGCAGGCCCGCTGGGAGGCCGACCGGCTGTACCACGCGCCGGACTTCGACCCCCGCCCCAAGTACTACTTTCTGACCATGTACCCCTACCCGTCGGGGGACCTGCACATCGGGCACTGGTATGCCATGGCACCCAGCGACGCCGCGGCCCGCTTCAAGCGCATGCAGGGGTACAACGTCCTGTTCCCCATCGGCTTCGACGCCTTCGGCCTGCCGGCGGAGAACGCGGCCATCCAGCACGGCATCCACCCCTACACCTGGACCATGGACAACATCGAGCGGATGCGCGGCCAGCTGCGCTCCATGGGCGCCTCCTGGGACTGGGAGCGCGAGGTGGTCACCTGCGACCCCGGCTACTACAAGTGGAACCAGTGGTTCTTCCTGAAGATGTACGAGCGCGGGCTGGCCTACCGCGCCCTGGCGCCCGTGGACTGGTGCCCGCAGGACAACACCACCCTGGCCCGCGAGCAGGTGGTGGGGGAGAACCGCGTCTGCGAGCGCTGCGGCACGCCGGTGGTGAAGAAGAACCTGGAGCAGTGGTTCCTCAAGATCACCGCCTATGCCGACGAGCTGCTGGACTTCAGCAAGATCGACTGGCCGGAGCGGGTAAAGGTGCTGCAGCAGAACTGGATCGGCCGCAGCGGGGGCGTGGAGTTCTCCCTGCCCGTGCGGGACCACCCGGGCAGATCCTTTGCCGTCTTCACCACGCGGCCGGACACCGTCTACGGGATGACCTTCGCCGTGCTGGCCCCAGAGCACCCTCTGGTGGACGAGCTGACGGCCCCGGAGCGGCGGGCGGAGGTGGAAGCCTACAAGTTCAAGGCGGCGCGCGCCTCGGACATCGAGCGCCTGTCTACGGAGAAGGAGCGGGACGGCGTCTTCATCGGCGCCTACGCCATCAACCCCATGAACGGAGCACCCGTGCCGATCTTCGTGGCCGATTACGTCCTGCTGTCCTACGGCACGGGCGCCATTCAGGGCGTGCCCGCCCACGACCAGCGGGACTTCGAGTTCGCCCGCAGGTACGGGCTCCCCATCCGGGTGGTGGTGGCACCGCCGGGGTGGCGGGGCGAGGAGCTGGAACGCGCCTACCTGGAGGAGGGGACGATGGTCAACTCCGGCCCCTTCGACGGGCTGCCCAGCCCCGAGGGGTGGCAGCGCATCGCCGACGAGATGGAGCGCCGCGGCGTGGGACGGCGCATGGTCAACTACCGGCTGCACGACTGGCTGATCAGCCGGCAGCGCTACTGGGGGACGCCCATCCCGATTATCTACTGCCAGACGTGCGGGACAGTGCCGGTGCCGGAGGAGGACCTGCCGGTCCTCCTGCCGCATGACGCGGAGTTCCGCCCCACGGGGGAGTCGCCGCTGAAGTACCACGAGGGCTTCCGCCGGGTGCGCTGCCCGCGTTGCGGCGGGGAGGACGCCGAGCGGGAGACCGACACCATGGACACCTTCATCGACTCCTCCTGGTACCAGTACCGCTACCTCAGCCCGCACGACCAGGCGCGGCCGTTCGACCCGCAGGTGGGGCGCTACTGGCTGCCGGTGGACCAGTACACGGGCGGCATCGAGCACGCGGTGATGCACCTCCTCTACACCCGCTTCTGGACCAAGGTGATGCGGGACCTGGGGCTGGTGGACTTCGACGAGCCCATGCTGCGCCTGTACAACCAGGGGATCGTCCTGGGGCCGGACGGGCAGCGCATGAGCAAGTCGCGGGGCAATGTGGTCGACCCCGACGAGCAGGTGCGCCAGTACGGCGCGGACACGGTCCGCGGCTACCTGATGTTCATGCGTCCCTGGGATGAGGGCGGCCCCTGGGACCCCAAGGGCATCGAGGGGGTGCACCGTTGGCTGCACCGCGTCTGGGCCCTGGTCACCGACCCCGTGCCGCAGGGCACCCGCGCTGACGCCAGGATCTCCCTGCGGGAGCTGCGCCACCGCACGCACGCCACCGTCAAGCGGGTCACGGAGGACCTGGAGCACTTTCGCTTCAATACAGCCATTGCCGCGCTGATGGAGTTCACCAACTTCCTGCAGAACGTGAAGGGGACCCCCTCAGGCAGCGGGCCAGCCTGGGAGGAAGCCATCCGGGCGCTGCTGCTGATGCTCGCGCCCTTCGTCCCGCACATCGCCGAGGAGCTGTGGGCGAAGACCGGCCGGCCCTATTCCATCCACCAGCAGGCCTGGCCGCAGTACGACCCCGAGCTGGCGCGGGCGGAGACGGTCACGCTGGTGATCCAGGTCAACGGCAAGGTGCGCGACCGGATCCAGGCGTCTTCCGACATCTCCGCGGAGGAGGCCAGGCGGCTGGCTCTGGAGAGCGAGCGGGTGCGCCGCGTCCTGGACGGCCGCCCCGTCTCTGACGTGATCGTCGTCCCCGGGCGCCTGGTGAACGTCGTCGTCCGCTAGGGCACCGCAAGAATCGCAGGCGATTGTTGGGATGCCTCCGGCCACGCCACACGTCTCGGACAGGTACCTATCCCGCAAAAGCGCCTCCCGGCGGCCGATGAAGCCGTGCGGCGGCCTCCGGCCGCGGGGAGGTAGAATTGGTGGAGACTGGCGGGCCGCGTTCCATGCGGCGAGAGCAGATAGCCCTGGCCCTGGTGGCCGGGGTGGCGCTGCTGGTGGTCGGCCGGTCGTGGATGCGCCGGCCGGCCGGTGAGGTTTCCCTGCTGCCGGCTTCGCCCACGCCGGCGGCGTTGCTGGTGCACGTGGCCGGGGAGGTGGTGCTGCCCGGCGTCTACCGGCTTCCCCCGGGGACACGATGGGCCGACGCGCTGCGGGCGGCCCGCGGGCCGACGTTTCTTGCCGACCTGAGCGCGGTCAACCTGGCTCAGCCCCTCCGGGACGGGGAGCGCGTGCTCATCCCCCGGGTCCCCGAGCCCGTGCTGGCGGAGGAGGCGAAGGGAGCGGACGCGGGCGCTCGGGCGGGGACTGCCGTGCCACCCCGGGGACCGCTGGACCCGAACACCGCCAGCGCCGCCGAGCTGGAGGCGCTCCCGGGGATTGGGCCTGTCCTGGCGCAGCGGATCGTGGAGCACCGGCGCGCCCACGGGAGATTCGAGCGCCTGGAGGACCTGTTGGAGGTGGAGGGGATCGGTCCCAGAATACTGGAGCGGCTGCGGCCGCTGCTGCGGCTGCGGTAGGGCCAGGTGGGCGTGCCCCAGTGGGATGCGGACTTCCCGCCGCCAGCAGGAATGGCCGAACCCAGCCATCCGCCGTTGCGTATTCACAAGCGGGACGACCAGGAGAGGCGCCGCCCGGAACCGGTGGGGGACGCGCGATCCCTGACGGCGGAGGAGGTTGCCGCCTACGAGGCGCTGGTCCACAGGTACGGGTCGTACGTGTACAACATCGCCTACCGCATGAGCGGCAGCGACGCCGACGCCAAGGACCTGGCGCAGGAGGCGTTTCTGCGGGTGTTCCGCGCCTTCCGCCGCATCGACCCGGCGGCGGCGCTGGAGCCCTGGCTGTACCGCATCGTCGCCAACCTCTACATCGACCTGCTGCGCAGGCAGCCGAAGGGCCGGGTGGAGTCGCTCTTCGCGCCCGTCCCCACCCCCGAAGGCGAGGTGCCGCGGGAGTGGCCGGCGCCGGAGGCGGACTCCCCGGAGGCGGTCCTCAGCGCCCAGATGGACGCCGCGGTGCAGCAGGCGCTGCTGGCGCTGCCGCCCGACCTGCGCATGGCCGTCGTCCTCAGCGACATCGAAGGGTTCTCCTACGAGGAGATCGCGCGCACGATGGGGATACCGCTGGGGACGGTGAAGTCCCGGCTGCACCGGGCGCGTAAGACGCTGCAGGAGCGCCTGGCCCCGCTGCTGGGCGAGCGGTCCGCGGGCCGCGCGCGGGTCCGTCCCGCCCCGCCGGGCGCCCCTGCGGGCAGAGAGGAGGTCCCCTGACCCGGTGGCGCACCACGCGGAACGGCAGCTGTCGGCCTACCTCGACCGGGAGTTGACCCCCGAGGAGGAGGCGGCCGTCCACCGCCACCTGGCGAGTTGCGCGTCCTGCCGGGAAGAGCTCTCACGCCTGGAGCGCCTGCGCCGTCTGCTGGCCGGCCTGCCCGAGCGCCCGCTGCCGGAATCCTTCTGGCCGGACCTGCGACGGGCGCTGGGCCGCCGGAGGGAGCCAGCTTGGCAGATCTGGCTCGCCGGATGGCGCACCCGGCCGGCGGCGGCCCTGGCCGCGGCCGCCGTGGTGATCCTGCTGCTGCTGGTGCCGCTGGCCCGCGGTCGCATCGACCGGCTGCGCGCCGCCGAGTTCGGCCTCGACCTGTTCGTCCGCGAGCACGCGCTGGCCGCGGCCGCCGACCCTCTCGCCGACCGCGCCTACCTGGCGCTGCTCGTCACCGATGCCAACCTCCGGATCATCGGGCAGCCGCGCGGGGTGGTGCAGCGATGAGCCGCCGCCCCGCCGCCGTGCTGGCCGCCCTGGTGCTGCTGCCGGCAGCAGCGCTGGCACTCCTGCAGCTGCCCGTAGCCGGGAGGCAGGCCGGAGGTGCGCCCGACCGGGCGGCGGCCGTCCTGTACAGCGCCCTGGTGGCGCCGGCCCTGATCGACTACGAGGGGACGAAGCTCATCTCCACCCGCCGTGGCGGCCGCGTGGAGACCGTGGTGGTCCTGGAGGCGCACAAGCGGCCCAACCAGACCCGCCTGGAGTTCCTCTCCCCGGAGTCACTGGCCGGGCGCCTGGTGGTGGACAGCGGCGTCGAGGCGTGGCACTACGAGCCCTCCCTGCACACGGTGTTTCAGGGACCGACCCTCGCCCCTACCGGCCGGCCGGCGGAGCAGCTGCGCGCCCTGCAGGCGGCTTATCGCCTGGTGCTGGTGGGCACGGAAGAGGTGATCGGGCGGCCCACCTTCGTCCTGGCGCTGGAGGGAAGGAGCGGCGACCGCCGGCTCCTGTGGATCGACCAGGCCACGGGCGTGCCGCTCCGGGTGGAGGAGCGCAGCGGTGCCGAGAGCGTCTACACCGCCTACTTCACGCGCGTCTCTTTCAGCCTGAACCTGCCGCCGGCTCTTTTCCGCTTCCGCGCGCCCGCCGGCGCGCGCACCTTCGCCCTCTTCGCCGCGGAGGACGAGGGGATGACGCTGGAGGAGGTGCAGCGCGCGGTCGGCTTCCGCGTGCGCACTCCAGGCACGCTGCCGCCGGGCGTCCGCTTCGACCGCGCTCAGACCGTGCGTTACGGTCCTCTGGTCGCTGCCGCCCTGCGCTACACAGACGGGACCGCGCCCATCTCGGTCTTCCAGGTCTCCGCCCGACGCGTGGACGGCCGGGCGTGGGAGGCGGTCGGCGAGGCGGTGACGGCCGGGGGCGTCTCCCTGCGCCTGGTCGAGCTGGGAGACATCCGCGTGCTGACGTGGGAGGAAGGGGGGCTGCGCCTGGTGGTGGTGGGCGCCCGGCCGCGGGCCGTGCTGCTGGCGCTGGCCGCGCGGCTCTCCGGTCGCTGATGCCGGCGCACCGCTGGACGGTCCTGCTCGCCGCGGCGGTGGGCTGCGTCCTCCTGGCGGGGGTTGCCCTCGGTGCGCCGCCCCCGCGCCTCCAGCCCTACGCCGTCAGCGGGGTCGTCTTGAAGGTGGGCGGAGGGGTGCTCATGCTGCGCCTGGACTCCGGGGGGACGGTCGGCTTCCGCCTCCTTCCGGGGACCGCCCTACCGGCTGCCGCAGAGGGCCTGCTCGCGGGCGCGCGGGTGCGCGTGTGGGCCCTGGCGGTGCCCGGCGGCGTGCCGGTGGCTCTGCGCGTCGTGGTGCTGGGAGGGGCGGTGGCCGCGCGGATGGAGCGCGACGGCGGAATCCTCCGCGGAGTTGTGGTCGGGCGAAACGACAGCACGGTGTCGGTCCTGGGGGAGGGGAACGTGCTCACCACCGTGCTCATCACCGGGGCCACCGTCGTCTCCGGCATGATCTCCCCCCACGCGGTCGTCCAGGTGGCCGGAGCGAGGAACTCCGACGGCTCGCTCAGCGCCCAGGCACTGACGGTGCTCTTCGACCCCCGCACGGCCACGCGCGTGAGCGGCCGGATTGCCCTGCACTGGCCGGGAGTCGGCTTCGCTCTGGCCGGTGGTGTTGTCGTCGCGCTGCGCGAGGACACCTGGATTCTGCGGGGGACGGCTCTGCGGCCGCCGTCGGCGCTGGCGCCCGGGACGGTGGTCACGGTCCTCGGCGACGGGGCACCGCCCTACGTCGCAGCACGCGTGGTGGACATCAACCTCTGATATGGAAGGACCGGTCAAGTGGTTTGTGGACGGTCGCCTGGTGGTTCAT
>JBBIIQ010000051.1:0-11006 GCA_037446405.1 Armatimonadota bacterium
TGGTTTTCGTTCGTGTTTCTCGCCGCCGCATGCGGCCTGTCGCAAGACGGGCTCGAACCCGTGGAAGCGGACGATGTCAGCCCCGACGACGAGGACGACGCCGCTCGCCGGGGTGGGCAAGGCGCCGCCGACGAGGGGGAGCCAGGCGGAGCGGGTGGTGAAGGCGGCGCCGCGGACGAGACGCGGTCCCGCCGCATCCCGGGGACGACGGGCCACAGGCGGCGGGGCGACGCACGGCCTCCCGGGGGCGGCCGGTTGCGGCGGCCTTTGAGGAGGAGCGTAGCGCGGGAGGGAGGAGCGGCGTATCATTGTATAGAACATACAGTATACATGCTCGCTCTGGGCGATCTGGCCACGCAACTGGGCAAGCGGCGCAGCGCTCCCGACCTGGTGGCGGAGGTGCTGCGCGAGGCCATCCTCCGGGGGATTCTCCGCGGCGGGGAGCCGCTCCCCCAGGACGAGGTGGCGGCGCAGCTAGGCGTGAGCCGGATTCCGGTGCGCGAAGCCCTGCGGCAGCTGGAGGCCGAAGGGCTGGTCAAGTTCAACCCGCACCGCGGCGTGGTGGTCTCCGAGCTCTCGGCCGCCGAGGTGGAGGAGATCTACGACATCCGCATCCCCCTGGAGTGCACCGCCCTCCGCCTAGCCCTCCCTCACATCAGCGCCGAGGACCTGCGGCGGGCCGAGGCGATTCTGGACGCCATCGACGCGGAGACGGACATCTTCCGCTGGAGCGAGCTGAACCGGGATTTCCACGCCGTCCTCTACACCCCGGCCAACCGCCCCCGCCTGATGGGCCTGATCAACACCATGCGCGCCAACGTCAACCGCTACATGCGCATCTACATCTCGCTGCTCAACTTCAAGCCCCGCTCGCAGCAGGAGCACCGGCGCATCCTGGCGGCGGTGCGGCGGCGTGATGAGCGCAGGGCGGTCAAGGCCCTGGAGCGGCACCTGGGGGCGGCGTGCCGGGAACTGGTGGCGTATCTCTCCCGGGAACCTGTCGCCCCTGCGGCGGCGCGCGCCGCGCCCGGTCGCTCAGGGTAACCGCGACCGGCGCGCCCGAGGGCGGCAGCGGCAAAGAGGTGTGACGGTGGGCCGCTGGACGGTGCTGGTCACCGACTACGTCTTTCCCTCGCTGGAGATCGAGCGGGCGGTGCTGCAGGCCGCGGGGGCGGAGCTGGTGGCCATGCAGGCGGGCAGCGAGGCCGAGCTGGTGGAGGCGGTGAGCGGCGTGGACGGGCTGCTGGTCTGCTACGCGCCGGTGACGCGGCGGGTCATCCAGCGGGCGGAGCGTTGCCGCGTCATCGCCCGCTACGGCATCGGCGTGGACAACGTGGACATCGCGGCGGCCACGGAGCGGGGCATCGTGGTCACCAACGTGCCCGACTACTGCATCGAGGAGGTGAGCGACCACGCCCTGGCCCTGCTGCTGGCCTGCGCGCGCAAGGTGGCCGTCCTGGACCGGCGCGTGCGCGCCGGCCGCTGGGAGGCCAGGGACGCCGTGCCCATCCGCCGCCTGCGGGGGCAGGTGCTGGGGCTGGTGGGCTTCGGCAAGATCCCGCGGCTGCTGGCGGCCAAGGCGCGGGCCCTGGGCCTGACGGTGCTGGCCTACGACCCCTACCTCGATGCCGCCACCTGCGAGGCGCACGGGGCGCGCAAGGTGGAGCTGGCGGAGCTGCTGGCCCAGGCCGACTTCGTCTCGGTGCACGCGCCCCTCACCCCCCAGACCCGGGGGCTGATCGGCGAGGCCGAGCTGCGCCGCATGAAACCCACCGCCTACCTGATCAACACGGCGCGCGGGCCCATCGTCCACGAGGCGGCGCTGCTGCGCGCGCTGCAGGAGGGGTGGATCGCCGGCGCGGCGCTGGACGTCCTGGAGAGCGAGCCGCCCGGCGCCGCCCACCCCCTGCTGCAGGCTCCTCAGGTGATCCTCACCCCGCACGTGGCCTTCTACTCCGAGGAGTCGCTGCAGGAGCTGCAGCGCAAGGCGGCGGAGGAGGTGGCCCGCGTGCTCGCCGGCCAGCCTCCGCGCTACCCCGTGAACGTGGTCCAGGCGACAGGGTCGAGAGGAGGGTCCTGATGGCGACACCCTGGTTCAGCGAGCGGTGGTTCACCAGCCCGCACAACTTCAGCGAGGAGGTCCGCTCACAGCTCAGGTTCCCCCGGCAGATCACCTTCCACGACATCACCCTGCGCGACGGCGAGCAGCAGGCGGGCGTGGTCTTCACCAGGGACGACAAGATCCGCATCGCCGAGAAGCTGGCCGAGGCCGGGGTGCACCGCATCGAGGCGGGGATGGCCACGGTCTCCCGGGCGGACGAGGAGGCGATCCGGGAGATCGTCAAGCGCCGCCTGGGTCCCAAGATCTTCGCCTTCTCCCGCTGCATGGTCTCCGACATCCAGCGAGCCGTGGACTGCGGCGTGGAGGGGGTGGTGGTGGAGATTCCCAGCAGCGAGCACATCATCGAGCTGGGCTATGAGTGGCCCCTGCAGAAGGCCATCGACCTCTCCGTGGAGGCCACCCGCTTCGCCCACGAGCAGGGCCTGTACGTCGTCTTCTTCCCCATCGATGCCACCCGCGCCGAGCCGGGGTGGTTCGTCAACCTCATCGAGCAGGTGGCCAGCCAGGGGCACATGGACGCCCTGGCGCTGGTGGACACCTTCGGCGGCTCCTCGCCCCATGCCATCAGCTACTTCACCCGGCAGGTGCAATCGCGCATCCACAAACCCCTGGAGGCGCACTTCCACGACGACTTCGGCATGGCGGTGGCCAACACGCTGATGGCGCTCTCCCTGGGGGTGGAGGTGGCGCACGTCACGGTCTCCTCCCTGGGGGAGCGCGCCGGCAACTGCGCGCTGGAGGACCTGGCCCTGGCGCTGCTCACCCTCTACGGCATCGACCCGGGCCTGCGCACCGAGACCTTCTTCGACCTCTCCCGCTTGGTGCGCGAGCTGGCCGGGGTCACCCTGCCGCCCAACCGCCCCATCGTCGGTGACATGCTCTTCAAGGTGGAGTCGGGGATCATCGCCACCTGGCTGGCCCGGCTGAAGGAGAAGCGGCCGGTGGAGCTCTTCCCCTTCCACTGGGCGCTGGTGGGCCAGCCCCCGGCGGAGATCGTGCTGGGCAAGGGCAGCGGCCGCGATTCCATCCTGTACTTCCTCAGCCACCTGGGCTACGACGTGCCGCCTTCCGACCCGCGCGTCGACGAGCTGGTGGTGCGGGTGAAGGAGCGCTCCCTGGCCACCAAGCGCCTGCTGGGGGTCGACGAGTTCCGCGGCCTGGCCGAAGCGGTCCTGGGCCGCCCCGCCGCCGCGCAGGCCGGCAGCGAGGTGGAGCACGGCTGATCCATGGATACCGTGGATGTGCACAGCCACTTCTTCCCCCAGCCCTTCCTGCGGCTGATCCGCTCCCACGGCGGCTCGCACGGGGCGTCGGTGGAGCGGCGGGACGGGGTGGAGTGGCTGACCATGCCCGGGCATCCGCCGGTGCCGCTGGCGCCGCTGTTCATCGATGTGGACGCCCGCCGTGCCAGCCTGGCGCAGGCGGGGATCACCGCCCAGGCCCTCTCCCTGTCGCCGCCCATGGTCTACTGGGCGCCGCCCGACCTGGGGGTCGCCCTGGCCCGGGCCTTCAACGACGGGATTACCGAGCTGGCCCAGAGCTACCCCGGCCAGTTCGTGGGGCTGGCCACGCTGCCGCTGCAGGACGTCCCGGCGGCGCTGCGGGAGATGGAGCGGGCCAGCGCCCTGCAGATGCGCGGGGTCTACGTGGCCACCACAGTGCGCGGGCGCTACCTGGATGCCCCGGAGTTCGCGCCGCTGTGGGAGCTGGCCGTGGCCCTGGATCTGCCCGTGTTCATCCACCCGCAGACCCACCTGGGCGCCGACGTGCTGGCGCACTGCCACCTCTTCAACACCGTGGGCTTTCCCGTGGAGACCGCGGTGCTGGCGGCGCGCCTCATCTACGCCGGCACCTTCGACCGTTACCCGTCGCTGCGAGTGGTCCTGGCGCACGCCGGAGGGGTCCTGCCCATGCTGCTGGGGCGGTTGGACCACGCCCACCGGCAGCGCCCGGAGTGCCGGCGGGCCATCCAGGCGCCGCCGTCCACGTATCTGCGGCACTTCTACTTCGACACGGTGACGCACGACGACGTCACCCTGCGCTTTTTGGTGCAGCGGGTCGGGGCGCAGCAGGTGGTCCTGGGCAGTGACGCCCCCTACGACATGGCCGACGAGGGGCCGGTGGCCCGGGTGCGCCGGCTGCGCCTGCGGCCGGAGGCGACCGCCTCCATCCTCGGCCGCACCGCCCGCCAGCTGCTGCACTGGGAGGTCAAGCCTGCAGCGAAGGAGGGATAGCATGGCCTACCACGAGTTTCTCCAGGGGTATCACGAGTACCAGCCGCGGCGCGTCTACAGCACCACCGCCACCGACTGGCAGGGGCGTGTGGATTTCGCCCGCATGCGCGCCGCCAGGCTGCAGCGGGCGCGGGAGCAGATGGAGCGCCACGACCTGGGCGGGCTGGTGCTCTTCGTGGGGGAGAACATCCGCTACGTCACCGGCGTCTGGCAGGGCAACTGGAAGAACAACATCTTCATCCGCTACTGCGTCCTCCCCCGCGGCGGCCGGCCGGTGCTCTTTGAGACCGTGGGCTCCGACATGGTCTGTGCCCAGATCGACGCCCCCTGGCTGGAGACTGAGGTGCGCCCGGCCATCACCTGGAAGTGGTCAGAGGGGGCCGAGCCGGAGATGGCGCAGCGCATGGCCCAGAGCGTCTACGACGTGCTGCGGGAGCAGGGGGTGCACACGGAGCGCATCGGCATCGACGTCATGGACATGATGGCCTACCAGGCCCTGACGGGGCTGGGGCTGAACATCGTCAACGCCTGGCCGGCCATGTCCGCCGCCCGGGTGATCAAGACCCCGGACGAGATCGAGTGCCTGAAGATCTCCGCCGCCCACGGCGATGCGGCCATGTGGATGGCCATGCACGAGTGGGCCAAGCCCGGCGTGCGCGAGTCCGAGGTCTGCGCCAAGGTCAACGAGTACCTCTACCGCAGCGGGTTCGACTTCGTCTACGACATCATCGTCGCCAGCGGGGGCAACACCAGTCCCTACCGCCGGTGGCACACCGACAAGGTGATCCGCCAGGGCGACCTGATGATCGTGGACATCAACGCCGTGGGGCCCGGCGGCTACTTCATCGACTTCGTCCGCTGCTGGAAGGTGGCGGCCAAGCCCACCCCGCAGGAGAAGGACCTGTTCAAGCGCTGCTACGACTCCCTCTACGCGGGCATCGCCGCCATGAAGCCCGGCGCCACCACGGCGGATGTGGCGGCGCAGTTCCCTGAGTACGACGACGACAAGTACGGCAGCGTCAGCCTGCAGCAGTTCGCCCACAGCATCGGCCTGTCGCTGTACGAGGGCATGTGGGTGTCGCGCGCCTACTCCTTCAAGTACCCGGCCGAGATCAAGCAGAACATGTACTTCGCCATCGAGACCTTCAGCGGCTTCCCCGGCCTGGAGCAGACGGTGCGCCTGGAGGAGAACATCTGCATCACCGACAAGGGCGCCGAACGCTTCACCCTGTGCGAGCACCCCGCGTACTGGTGGGATTGAGCCAGGAGTGGCCATGCAGTTCTGGATCGCCCAGACGCTGAACGGGCTGTCCTTTGGTGCGCTGCTGTTCCTCCTGGCCAGCGGCCTCTCCCTGATCTTCGGGCTGATGCGCATCGTCAACATCGCCCACGGCTCCTACTACCTGCTCGGCGCCTACGTGGCCATCTCCGTGGTCCGGGCCACGGGCAGCTTCCTGTTGGCCGTCGTGACGGCGGCCGCGGTCCTGGCGGCCATCGGTGTGGTCATGCAGCGCCTCTTCCTGGCCCGCTTCTACCGCCAGGAGCTGGCGCAGGTGCTGCTGACCATGGGATTCACCTTTGTCTTCGCCGACCTGACGCTGCTGCTGTGGGGCGGCGACCCGCAGCGGCTGTCCGTTCCCCCGCTGCTGGCGCGCGCCGTGCCCATCGGGCCGGTCTTCTTCCCCGCGTACCGCCTCGCCGTCATGCTGGTGGGAGCCACTGTGGCCCTGCTGCTGTGGCTGGTGCAGGAGAAGACGCGCATCGGCGCCGTGGTGCGGGCCGCCGTCGACGACCAGGAGATGGCCCGGGGGCTGGGCATCAACGTCGGGCCGCTGCTCACCGGCATGTTCGCCCTGGGCGCCGCCCTGGCCGGGTTTGGCGGAGTGATGGGGGCGCCGTTCCTGGGGGCCTACCCCGGCGCGGACAGCGACGTCTTGCCGCTGGCCTTCGCTGTGGTCATCATCGGCGGGCTGGGCAGCCTCAAGGGCGCCCTGGTGGGCAGCGCCCTGGTAGGCGTCCTGGACAACCTGGGGAAGGCGCTCTTCCCCGAGCTTTCCTACTTCACCCTCTTCGTGCCCATGGCCGTCATCCTGGCCATCCGGCCCACGGGACTCTTCGGCAGAACGTAGACGGAGGCCGTGGCGGCGCGCCTGCGCATCGCGGGGCTGGGGCTGGGGCTGGCGGCGCTCCTGGCCCTGCCCCGCCTCCTGCCCGTGTACTTCACCCACCTGCTGATCCTGACGCTGATCTACGGGCTGTCGGGGATGGGCCTGGACATCCTCCTGGGCTACACCGGGCTCACCTCCTTCGGACACGCCGCCTACTTCGGCATGGCCGCCTATACCGTGGGGGTCCTCACCACCCGGTTCCACCTGGCGATGCCGCCGGCGATGCTGGCGGGGATCGTGGCGGCCGCGCTGCTGGCGGCGGCCTTCGGCCTGCTGGCCACGCGCACCACGCGGGTGTACTTCATCATCATCACCCTGGCCCTGGGGATGGGTCTGTGGGGCCTGGCCTACCGCTGGGTCTCCGTGACCGGCGGGGACAACGGCCTCCCGGGTATCCCGCCCCTGGACCTGGGCTTCGCCTGGCCGCGGCGCGACGTGACCGGCCTCTACCGTTTCGTCCTGGCGGTCTTCGGCGGCGTCGCCTTCCTCCTCTACCGCTTCGTCCACTCCCCCTTTGGCCTCACCCTGCGGGGGATTCGGGAGAGCGAGTCGCGCATGCGCATGCTGGGGTTCTACACCTGGTTGCACACCTACGTGGCCTTCATCGTGGCCGGCACCGTCGCCGGCGTGGCCGGGGTGCTCTATGCCGCCTACAACGGCTTCGTCAGCCCCCCCGACCTGCACATCACGGCCTCGGCGGAGCAGGTGCTGGTGGTGATCCTCGGAGGCGCCGGCACGCTGTTCGGCCCGCTGCTGGGCGCCGGGCTCGTGGTCTTCCTGCGAAACCTGGTCAGCGCCTACACGCACCGGTGGATGCTCATCCTGGGCACCATCTTCATCCTCACCGTGCTCTACGCTCCGCAGGGGGTGCTGGGCGGGATCCGGGCGGTGCTGGCCCGCCGCCGCCCGCCGCTGCCGCCGCCCGCCGCCGTCCCCGCCGGGGAGGCGGTGCACCAGGCAGCGGAAGCCACGCGCGAGGGAACCTGAGCAGTCCCGCCGCCAGGGAGGACGCTGACGGCGGAGCAACGGAGGGAGGGAGGTCAGATGCCAGAGAGGTGGTTGCGGAACCTGATCCTGATGGGTGCGGCGCTGCTGGCGCTGCTGACCGCGGGGGGGCCGGCGTTCCCTCAGGCCGGTCCGATCCGCATCGGCTTCATCGCGCCGCAGACCGGGGTGTTTGCAGCCAACGGCCGGGACATGCTGGTCGGCTTCCAGATGTTCTGGGAAGAGCGCAACTACACCGTGGCCGGCCGCAAGGTGGAGGTGATCTCCGAGGACGACGTGGGGGTACCGGCCAACACCCTGACCAAGGCCCGCAAGCTGGTGGAGCAGGACCGGGTGCACATGCTGGTGGGCCCGCTCACGGCCAGCTCGGGCCTGGCCCTGCGCGACTTCGTGGACAGCGCCCGCGTGGCCACCATCTATCCCATCGTCTCCGCCGACGACATCACGCAGCGGCGGCGCACCCCCTACATCGTCCGCGTGGGCTGGACCAGCAGCCAGCCCAACCACCCCTTCGGCGAGTGGATCGCCAGGAACACGCCCTACCGGCGCATCGCCGCCATCGGCTACGACTTCGCCTTCGGGCACGAGAACGTGGGCGGCTTCCAGCGCACCTTCGAGGAGGCCGGCGGGCGCATTGTGCAGAAGCTGTGGCCGCCCATCGGGGCGCCGGACTACGGGCCGTACCTGACCCAGCTGCGCCGGGACGTCGACGCCGTCTACGCCATCTTCTCCGGCACCGACGCCCTGCGCTTCCTCAGCCAGTACCAGGAGTTCGGGCTGAAAGGCCGCATCCCCCTCATCGGCGGGGGGACGCTGACCGACGAGCACGTCCTGCCGCAGATGGGCAACGAGGCGCTGGACGTGGTCACGCCGCTGCACTACAGCGCGGCCCTGACCAGCTCGGAGAACCGCGCCTTCGCCAGCGCCTATGCCAAGAAGGCGGGTCGCCCCCCCTCCTACTACTCGGAGAACTCCTACACCGGGGCGCGCTTCATCTACGAGGCGCTGCTGGCCATCCGCGGCAACGTGGAGAACCGGGATGCCTTCCTGGCGGCGCTGCGGCGGGTGACCATCCCCGACGCGGCACGGGGCCCCGTGCGCCTGGACGCCTACGCCAACCCCGTGCAGAACATCTACATCCGCAAGGTGGAGCGTCGCGGCGGGCTGCTGCAGAACACCGTGGTCTTCACCTATCCCAACGTCTCCCAGTTCTGGAAGTACGACCCGGAGGAGTTCCTGCGGCTGCCCGTCTACAGCCGCGACTACCCGCCGCTGCGGCCGTAGGCGCCAGCGCGGAGAGACCGACGGCGGTGGGAGGGCGAATGCGGTGAGCGGGGGCGGGGACGGCGGGGGATCCTGCCTGAGGCTGGACGCCGTGAGCAAGGCGTTCGGCGGCCTGCGGGCGGTGGACCGGGTCAGCCTGGAGGTGCGCCGCGGAGAGCGGCGGGCCATCATCGGGCCCAACGGCGCCGGCAAGACCACGCTGTTCAACCTCATCAGCGGCGAGCTCCCCGTGACCTCCGGGCGCGTGGTCCTCTTCGGCCGGGACGTCACCGCCCTGCCCAGCTTCCGGCGCACGGCCCTGGGGGTGGGGCGCACCTACCAGATCACGAACCTCTTCCCACGGCTGACGGTGCTGGAGCATGCGCTCCTGGCGCTGCTGGGCACGCAACGCCGCAAGTTTGTCCTGCACCACCCGGTGCGCCAGGAGCGGGAGCTGGTGCGGCGGGCCCAATTCCTCCTGGAGCGGGTGGGCCTGTGGGAGAAGCGCGACCTCCCCATCACCAGCCTCTCCTACGGGGAGCAGCGGCAGGTCGAGCTGATCCTGGCGCTGGCCAGCGAGCCCGCGCTCCTCCTCCTGGATGAGCCCACGGCAGGGCTGGCCCCGGGCGAGCGGCGCGTCCTGGCCGACAGCATCCGCGCTCTGGACCCCTCCATCACCGTGCTGCTCATCGAGCACGACATGGATGTGGCCTTCGAGGTGGCAGAGCGCATCAGTGTCCTGCACCTGGGCCGCCTGCTGGCGGAGGGGACGCCGGAGGAGATCCGGGCCAACCGCGAGGTGCAGCAGATCTACCTGGGAGCCGTCGACCCGTGAGCACGCCGCTGCTGCTGGTGGACGACATCCACACCTACTACGGGGAGAGCTACGTCCTCCAGGGGGTCTCCCTGCGCGTGCTCCGCGGGGAGGTGGTGGCGGTGCTGGGGCGCAACGGGATGGGCAAGACGACGCTGATCCGCTCCATCATCGGCTTCACCCCGCCGCGGCGCGGGCGGATCGTCTACGGCGGCGTCGACATCACGCACCGCTCCTCCCAGGAGATCGCCCGGCTCGGCGTCGGCCTGGTGCCCCAGGGGCGGCGCATCTTCCCCTCCCTCACCGTGCTGGAGAACCTGCTGGTGGGGGCGCGCCGCCGCCGGGCGGACGGCTGGGACCTGGAGCGGGTGTACACGCTCTTTCCCCGCCTGCGCGACCGCAGCCACCACCGGGGCAGCCACCTCAGCGGCGGGGAGCAGCAGATGCTGGCCATCGCCCGCGCCCTGATGACCGATCCGGAGTTCCTGCTCATGGACGAACCCTCGGAAGGGCTGGCCCCGCTCCTGGTGCGGGAGCTGGGGCAGGTCCTGGCGCAGCTGAAGGGGGAGGGGCTCTCCTTCCTCCTGGTAGAGCAGAACTTTCCCCTGGCCCTGCGGCTGGCCGACCGCGTCTTCGTCCTGAGCAAGGGGCGGGTGGTCTTCGCCGGTGGGCCTGCGGAGCTGGAGGCGGCCGTGGAGATCCGGCAGCGCTATCTGGGGGTGTAGGCATGCGCATCGACTACGACGTCCCCATCCCCATGGACGACGGGGTGGTCCTGCGGGCCGACGTCTTCCGCCCTGCGGCCGAGGGCCGCTATCCGGTGATCCTCAGCCACGGGCCCTATGGCAAGGGCCTCCCCTACCAGGTGGGCTACCGCGACCAGTGGCACGCGCTGATCCGCGACTTCCCCGAGGTGGCCCGGGGGTCGACCTGCCGCTACCAGAACTGGGAGGTGGTCGACCCGGAGAAATGGGTTCCGCATGGCTACGTCTGCGTGCGCGTGGACTCGCGGGGCGCCGGGCGTTCTCCGGGCATCCTGGACATCTTCTCACCCAGGGAGACGCGCGACTTCGCCGCCTGCATCGAGTGGGCGGCCGCCCAGCCGTGGCGCAGCGGGAAGGTGGGCGGGAGCGGGTTCTCCTACTACGCCATCAACCAGTGGCTGGTGGCCGGGCTGCAGCCGCCGCACCTGGCCGCCATGTGTGCCTGGGAGGGGGCGGCCGACTACTACCGCGACTGGCACCGCCACGGCGGCATCCTCTGCACCTTCACCGGGTCCTGGTTCCGAGCGCAGGTGGAGACCGTGCAGCACGGCGTGGGCACGCGCGGCGCGGTGAACCCGCATACGGGCGAGCTGGTGGCCGGCCCGGAGACTCTGCCGGAGCACGAGCTGGCGCGGA
>JBBIIQ010000052.1:0-452 GCA_037446405.1 Armatimonadota bacterium
AAGCGTCTGACACGACATCACCTCAAATATGCAAGACTTTCGTGACTTTATTTAGACACCGTGGGAGGACCGAACGCTCCCCTACTCGGCTGAGGACTTCTGAGCAGAGCCTGCTCCCCTTCCGGCTGTCGCGATGCGGCAATTCCATGCCCGGGCCGGGCCGTCCTCCCACGGCGGCGGCCCCGGGATGGCAGCGGCCCCGCGCGGGGACCCCAGGGCGCGGAGGAACGCCGCCGCGCGGGGGCGAATCCACTACAAACCCTCGTGTATCAGGGATTGGGCGGATATGCACTCTGTGCTAGGCCGGCGGCGCCCTGGCCCTCAACGCGGCGCGCGGGGGGCGCAGCGAGGCCGCCGTCCTGCTGGCCCGCCCCGAATCTCGCCCGCAGGTCGAGCGGGCGGCGGCCATCCTCTCGGTGGGCGTGCGTTTCCTCGATGGCCGGTACGGCGAG
>JBBIIQ010000052.1:487-10910 GCA_037446405.1 Armatimonadota bacterium
CGGTGGTGCGGGAGCTCCGACCGCAGATCGTCATTACCCAGGACCCGGAGCACGCCTTCACCGACCTGGATCCCGACCGGAGGCCGGCGATGATCCTCTACCTGGAGGCGCTGGCGCTGGCAGGGCGGGAGTGGATGGTCCCGGAATGCGGCGGATGGCCACCGCACGCCGTGCGCACCATCTACTACCTGCGGCCGCGGCGGCCCAACTGCGTGGTCAACGTGGCTCCGGTCTGGGAGCGGGTGCGACAATCCCTGGCGGAGCTCCACCACCAGCTGGCGTTCAGCGGGCAGGTCCTGCGGCAGATGCTCGGGCCGGAGATGGAACACCTGGTTCCCGGCGCGGCCATGATGGACGACCGGTCCCTGGGCCTGGCCAGCCACGTGGAGCTGGAGCGGGCCCTGCTGCTCTCGCAGGGCGTGGGCCATCACGGACACTTCGCCCTGGCCGAGCCGTACCGACGCGAAGGCCTCTTCCAGCTGGAAACGCTGCTGCCCTGAGGGTAGAGGACTAGCGGGAGCCTGTCCGAGCAATGCGGCTCAACCGGGCAGGGTCCCCGAGAAACGCGTGCGATTCTTGGGGTGCCCTAGTGGGAGTGCACGGGCAGCCCATCGTGCGCGTGGGCGGGGATCCGGTGGTGGGTCTCTCCGGACTCCCCGGCGGGGTCCACGTGGATCGTGGCCCGACTGAGGTAGGGGACGTGGTGCAGGAGCTGGTGGTGGATCTCCTTGGCGATGCGGTGCCCTTCGGCCACCGAGTACGTGGCGGGCACGGCAACATTCAGTTCCGCCTCCAGGTAGTGACCGATCCAGCGGGCACGCACGTCGGTGACCGCCTGCACCCCGGGCACATGGCCGGCGGCGTGGACCAGCGCCTCGATGACCTCAGGCTCCACCCCGTCGAGGATCCGGGTGAACACGGCCTTCCCCGACTGCCAGACGACCACCAGAATCGCCAGGGTGATGCTCAGCCCGGCGAGCGGGTCGGCAAGGGGGTAGCCCAGCCAGACTCCCACCGCCCCGACGAGCACGGCCAGACTCGTCCAGCCGTCCACCCGCGCGTGGTAGCCGTCGGCGACCAGCGCCGCGCTGCCAATCTCCCGCCCCACGCGGATGCGGAAGACGGCCACCCCCTCGTTTCCCAGGAAGCCGATGACCGAGGCGGCAGCCACCGCTCCCAGGTAGGCCACGGGCCGGGGATGGATCAGGCGGTTCACCGCCTCGTAGCCGGCCACGATGGCGCTCAACAAGATGATGAGCACGATGGCCACCCCGGCCAGGTCCTCCACCCGGCCGTAACCGAAGGAGAACCGCCTGGTGGGCTTGAGGCGGGCCAGGAGAAAGGCGATCCACAGCGGAATGGCCGTGGCGGCGTCGCCGAAGTTGTGGATGGTGTCCGCCAGGAGGGCGACGCTGCCGGAGAGCAGGACGACGCCCACCTGGAGGGCGGCGGTGGCCAGCAGCGAGATGAACGACCACTTGATGGCCCAGATCCCCCGCTGCGTCGTCAGGATGGCCGGGTTGACCACCCCGTGGACGTGTCCGTGACCGTGCCCATGACCGCCGGATGGGCGGACGGAGGGTTCGCGGTGGTGGCTGTGTGCCAGATGGGATCCCTCCGCCATCGTCCTTCGCCTCGGCCTCCGGATTCATCATGCGGCTTCCCGGGCGGTGGTCAAGAGGGCGGACGGTGCAGCCTGGCGGCGGTCCGCCAGGACATGCGTGGACGGCCACCCCGGGGGAGGCAGAATCAGGCGGCAACCCGATGCCGGCCGGAGAAGCGCCCGCCTATCCTGGGGAGGGAAGGCTTGAAGGACGCGCAACGCGGCAGGAGGCGCATATGCATCCCAGGCGGTGGGATGTCCTCGACGAGCTGATCACGCTGCGCGAGTCCATGGAGCACCTCTTCGAGGAGGTCTACAGCTGCCGGCCGCCGCTCTTTCGCGACGCGCCGGTGATGTGGGAGACGGAGACCATGCTGGTCCTGCGCGCCGAGCTGCCCGACGCCGACCCCGCCCGCATCGAGGTCAGCCTGAGCGCGGAGACCCTCACGCTCACCGCCGGAGGACGGCGAAGGACCATCCCCCTGCCGCTGCCGGTGGCGCCGGGCCAGGCGCGGGCCAGGTACCGCGACGGCGTGCTGGAGGTCTGCATGCCCAAGGCGGGGGCAGAGCGGGTCACGCGCATCCGCGTGGACGCCGCCTGAGGGAAGACGATGCAGGTGGAGGAGCTGGCATCACGGATCGAGCACGCTGTCCTCAGCCCGGACGCCACGGAGGAGGACCTGGCGCGGGGCGTGCAGGTCGCCGTGCGCTGGGGCGTGCGGGCGCTGGTGGTCAAACCCTGCCACGTGGCGGCGGCGGCGCGGCTCCTGGCGGGGGCCGGGGTGAAGCTGGTGGCCGTCGTCGGCTTTCCCCACGGCGGGCAGACCACGGAGACCAAGGTGCAGGAGACCCGGCAGGCGCTGGCGCGCGGCGCCGAGGAAGTGGACATGGTGCTGAACCTCGGAGCCCTGCGGCAGGGAGACCTGGCCGCGGCCTTCTACGACATCCGCGCCGTGGTCGAGGCCGCAGAGGGACGGCCGGTCAAGGTGATCCTGGAGACCGGCTACCTCGACGACAGCCGGAAGCGCCTGGCCTGCCGGCTGGCGGCGCGTGCCGGCGCGGCCTACGTCAAGACCGGCACCGGGTTTGGGCCGAAGGGGGCCACCGTGGCCGACGTGGCCCTGCTGCGGCGCACGGCGGGCTCGCGGCTGGGCGTGAAGGCCGCGGGCGGCATCCGCTCCTACCAGGACGCCCTGGCCCTGCTCCAGGCGGGGGCGGACCTGCTGGGCACCAGCCACACCGAGGCCATCCTCACCCAGGCCGCCCGGGAAGCCGCGTAGGCCCGCGCGCCGCAGGCCGCGGAGGCTAGCGCACCGCCCCGAAGACCGCGGGGCTGGCCCTGCCCTCCACCTGCAGCATGCCCACCGCGCCGCGGTCGATGCGGAAGATGCTGTGGTCTACCAGGAGGTAGGTCCCCGGCACCTGCAGCGACACCTCCACGATCGCCGCGCCCCCGGCGGGGATGAGCGTGGTCTGGACATTGGCGTTGCCCCCGCTGCCCACCGCTCCTTCGGGGTAGACGCGGTCGAAGATCTCCCCGATGACGTGGAACGACCAGACCAGGTTCGGCCCCCCGTTGCCGGCGAAGATGCGGACTTTCTCGCCCACCTTCGCCCTGAGGGCCCCCTCCCCCACCAGCGCTCCCACCCGCCCGTTGAGCACCACGTACTCCGGCCGCTCGCTCTTGCCCTTGCTGCTGTCGTAGGCCTGCAGCCCCTTCTCCCCCTGCGCGCCCCTGGTGTAAAACTCCCCCTGCATCACGTAGAACTCCCGATCCACCCGGGGCAGGCCCCCCTCCGGCTACACCAGGATCAGGCCGTACATGCCGTTGGCGATGTGCGTGGGGATGTGGGGGCTGGCGCAGTGGTAGACGTAGAGCCCGGGGTTGAGGGCCTTGAAGCGAAAGGCGGCCGCCTTCCCCGGGGCGACCTGCGTCAGGCCCGCACCGCCGCCGGGCCCGTTCACCGCGTGCAGGTCGATGGAGTGGATCTGCTTGCTGCTCCCGGCGTTGCGCAGCCGCAGCAGCACCTCGTCGCCGACGCGCACACGGATCATCGGCCCGGGAACGGTGCCGTTGAAGCTCCAGAAGTCGTACTCCACGCCGTCGGCCAGGATCCCTCGCTGCTCCCGCGTCTCCAGGTCCACGGTGACCCGGGCCGGGCCACGCCGCAGCGGCGGCGGGACCTGCGGCGCCGCGGTCAGGATGGCCCTCACCTGCGGCAGCGGAGCGGCTCCTGCAGAAGCGCGCAGCATCCACAGGGCCGCCATGAACAGCAGTACCACCCCTGCGCCCAGCAGGAGATAGCGGCGCATCACCTCACCTCCTCTGACCTGGCCCTTTCGCCGGAATATACGCCGGCCCGCCGGTGTTGTAAACCACCTCACCTCCGGCTGGAGCCGCCTCAAGGGCGTCCCGGCGGCGGGAGCGCTTGACCTTCAACCCAGGTTCAAGGTTTACTCTGAAGGCGCAGCACACGGAGACGGTGCGGAGGAGGACCGAATGCTCACCATCGGACGGCTGGGAGCCCTCGCCGACATGGAGCCGAAGACGCTCCGCTACTACGACCGGGTGGGGCTCGTTCGCCCCAGGGGGCGCACGGCAGCCGGCTACAGGATCTACGGGGAGGAGGCGGTGGACCGCCTGCGCTTCATCCGCCGAGCCAAGGCCCTGGGCATCTCCCTCGCCGACATCCGCAGGATCCTGGCGGTGAGAGACGAGGGGGCGGCCCCCTGCCAGCACGTCTTGCGGCTGGTGGAAGGCAACCTGAGCAGGCTGCAGGCGCAGATCGCGCAGCTGGAGCGCCTGCGGACCGACCTGCGCCGCCTGCGCCGCCTCCTCCGGGAGAAGATCCCTGCCGCGCCCGCATCCGCCGCCGACTGTCCCTGTTTCCGCCTTATCCAGCATTTCCAGCGATCGTCCACTTCCCGCCCTCGCCCGGCGGCACAGGGAGGACACCATGCCTAACAGCGATGGCGCTGCGGAGTCCTACGATCTGGTGATCCTCGGCTCGGGCAGCACCGCGTTCGCGGCCGCCATCCGGGCCGCCGAGCTGGGGCGGACCGCCGTGATGACGGAGTCCCGCGTCCTCGGGGGGACCTGCGTCAACCGGGGCTGCCTGCCCAGCAAGAGCCTCATTGAGGCCGCGCGCATCTACTGGCAGGCCCGCCACCCCCGCTTCCCCGGTCTGGTCCCCAGGGGCATGGACCTGGACTTCCGCGCGCTCATCGAGGGCAAGGATGCCCTCGTCCAGGACTTCCGGGAGAGGAAGTACCAGGGGATCGTGGCGGCCGCAGAGCGGATCACCGTCTACCGGGGGCATGCGGCCTTCGCCCCCGAGGGCGGCGTGGTGGTGGACGGTCGGCGGCTTGTGGGGCGGCACTACCTCATCGCCACCGGCTCCCGCCCGTTCCTCCCACCCATCGAGGGGCTGGATGGCGTCCCCTATCTGACCTCAGACCTCCTCGCTGCCGGCGAGCCGGAGGAGCTGCGGGAGCTGCCACGCTCGCTGGTCATCGTCGGCGGCGGGTACATCGCCCTGGAGCTGGGGCAGTGCTTCCACCGCCTGGGGACCGCGGTGACCATCCTCGAGCGGAGCGAGCGCATCCTGCCCGGCTACGAGCCCGAAGTCTCGACGGCGCTGGCGGAAATCCTCAGGGCGGAAGGGATCACCCTCATCACCGGCGTGGCCGTGCAGCAGGTGCTGCGGGACGGGGACGGCGTGATCGTGGTCGGCCGCCGCAGGGGAAGGGTCGTGCGCTACCGGGCAGAACGGCTCCTGGTGGCCGCCGGGCGCCGGCCGAACACGGATGCCCTCGGCCTGGCGCACGCCGGCGTGCACACCGACGCCCGCGGCTTCATCGCGGTGGACGAGTGTCTGCGCACGAACGTCCCCAACATCTGGGCGGCGGGAGACGTCATCGGGACCCACAGCGGCAGCCAGATGGCCACCCCGGTCGGCGCCCACGACGGCGTCATCGCCGCCGCCAACGCCCTGGATGGCCAGCGGCGCCGCGTCGACCACACGGTCATCCCCCGCACCATCTTCACCGACCCGCAGGTGGCCACGGTCGGGCTGACCGACGAAGAGGCGAACCGGCGTGGCCACCGCTGCGCCTGCGCCACCGTTCCCCTGCACGTCGTCCCGCGGGCGGGGGCGGTGCGCGAGGTGCACGGCGTCGTCAAGATGGTCCTGGACAGGGAGACGCGGCGGGTCCTCGGCGTCTCCATGGTCGGCCGGGATGCCGGCGAGGTGATCCACGAGGCGGCCATGGCCCTGCGCTTCCGGGCCACCGTCGACGACTTCATCGACATGGTTCACGTCTACCCGACAATGGCGGAGGCCCTGAAGATCGTCGCCCTGGCCTTCTTCAAGGATGTGGAGAAGCTCTCGTGCTGCGCGGAGTGACGCCGGCGGTTACGAAGCCCCCGGAGCGCAAAGCCCGGACGTCCATTCGGCCCCCTTCAGGGTTCAGCCCTCTCCGGCGGCCCAGACCCGTACGGCTTCCACGGCAGCGTCCGGCCACTCCCGGCGAAGGAGGCGGGCGAGCTCGGCCAGATGCGCCTCGACAACTTCGCGTGTCAGGCCCGACGGGCCCCACGCGCCGAAGAGAGCGGCATGGGTCTGCGGCCGCAGCCGCGTCCGGAAGTCGGGACCGTACAGTACGCAGGCGATGATCCCCTCCGCGTCGCGCACGACCATGTCCCCGGGCTGCAGCGCCTGTACCTTCCCGGACAGCCTGGTGTAAGTCTCGCCGCCACGGGCCACGTCCACCCGCAACGGCTCCGCCAGCGCGTCGAGGTCGTGCCCCGACGTCAGGACGAGGCTATCCACCTCGGCGGTGAACATGACTTCGACGAGGGCAGAGGTGCTCTCGATCGGTCTTCCGCTGATAATGGTCCTGGCCTGATGCGTCACAGGATAGCGGGCGCCGTGGCGGCGGAAATACGCGGCGTAGGCGCCTGCCACCGGGTGGTTATCGATGCCGCCCGCGGAAAACCGCTCGCGCAGCCGCCTCTCCACCACGCGCTGCTCCCCAGCGATCGCGGTGGCGCGTGCGCGGTTGGGGCAGTTTCGGGCGAGGAGAACACCGAAGACGCCATCCGGGAACGTCTGGCGAAAGGCCGGTGTCAGCGCAATATCCATCCCGTGTACCCATTATGCCGGACCGGACAAGGAAGGATCATAGGCTGCACACGCTCAGGCCGCCCGCCCTCGCAAGGAGGCACCAACAGCTCCCACGGGGCGAAGGAGCCGGTCTTGCCCGTACCTGTAGGGCCGGGGAGATAGTCGAGCTGATAGTCGGGAGACAGCCGTTCAAACATCGGGGCCGCGAACTTCGGCAGGACCTTCGTCAGCGGCCACAAGGCGTCCCTGGCTCCGCGGGCAGGAATCGAACCTGCAACCCTCCGGTTAACAGCCGGACGCTCTACCAGATTGAGCTACCGCGGAGCGTCGCCTCGGCTTCATCTTAGGAACCCCCCGCGGGGGTGTCAACTGCGGGCACCGTGGCGACCTGCGGTCCTGTCCAGGAACCGCCGCCCGGGCAGCGAACCTAAAGCCCCGATGACCCGACCGCGCGACCTGGTCACGACCACCATCCTCGTCAGCCTGACGGTCCTGCTGGTCGCGGGGCTGATCCGCCTGCTCACCCTGATCACCGAGATCCTGCTGCTCATCCTCATCTCCGCCATCCTGGCCACCGGCATCAGCCCGCTGGTCGTCCTCCTGCAGCGCATCCGCGTGGGCCGCCATGAGTGGCGCATCCCTCAGACCGGAGCCATCCTCCTGGTCTACGCGGCCATCCTGGTGGTGGTCGTGCTCATGGGCGGGATCATCGTCACCCCGCTGGTCGCAGAGACCCGGGGGTTCCTGGCCTCCTTCCCGGAGTTTCTGGACCAGCTGGAGCAGTCGGCCCGCGTCCTGCAGGCGCGCTACCCCTGGTTGCCCGACCTCTCCGCGCTGGTGGCCCGCCTGCCCCAGGAACTCGCCGGCCTGAGCCGCTACTTCGGCACCGCCGCCGGCGTGGTCTTCCGCTTCTTCGGCGGGGTGGTCTCCACGGTGACCGTGCTCTTCATGACCTTCTACATGCTGCTGGAGGCCCGCCAGATCAAACAGGCCTTCCTCTCCCTCTTCCCCCTGGCCCAGGCCGCGCGGGTGGAGGGGATCCTGCACCGCGTGGGGCTCAAGTTCGGTGGCTGGGTCCGGGGACAGCTCTTCCTCGGGCTGATCATCGGGGTCGTGGTGGGCATCGGCACCTGGGCGCTGGGCCTCCCCTACCCCCTGCTGCTGGGCCTCATTGCCGGCATCACGGAGCTGATCCCCATCATCGGCCCCATCATCGGGGCCATCCCCGCCGTCCTCCTCGCCCTCTTCCAGCCGCCCTGGTGGTGGTTCCTGGCGGTGATCGCCTTCTACACCGGGGTGCAGCAGCTGGAGTCAAACCTGGTCGGGCCCAGGGTGATGCGGATGGCGGTGGGGCTCTCGCCGCTGCTCACGGTCATCGCCCTGCTGGTCGGCGGCAAGCTCCTGGGGATCATCGGGGTGCTGCTGTCGGTGCCGGTGGCGGCGGCGCTGCAGGTGGTCGTGGGGGAGATCCTCCAGGTCGTCCGCGAGGCCGCCCGCCCCGACGTCGCCGTCCGGCCGGCGACCCGAGACGACCAGGCGAGGGACGCTTAGCCGTCCC
Source organism: Armatimonadota bacterium (assembly GCA_037446405.1). Taxonomy (GTDB): domain Bacteria; phylum Sysuimicrobiota; class Sysuimicrobiia; order Sysuimicrobiales; family Humicultoraceae; genus Humicultor. The sequence goes on from JBBIIQ010000052.1 coordinate 8,775, forward strand.
CGGGGGGCAGCCCCAGCGCGCTCAGATACGGCGCCGCGTCCAGCCGGGAGAACGCCTCCAGGGGAAGGGCCCGGCCGGGCGCCATCATCTCCTCCCGCAGGAAGCGCCCCGCCCCGGCCTGACGCCACCAGCGCGGACCGAACCGCTCCTGCAGCAGCCGCCGCAGCTCCACCATCCGCACCTTGGCCAGGAGGTAGGACGGCGCGTAGACGTCGTGCAGGGCGAGGACGTGGTGCGTCTGCCAGTAGCGCCCCGGCATGGGCAGCCCCACATAACGGCGGTAGAGGTCGGCGTAGAGGTGGTCGGCGGCATCCATGTCCGGGTCCTCCGTCCAGTAGCGCAGCTTGAACAGGGAGTTGGCGCCGTAGAACGTGAGGAAGTACAGCTCCATGAAGCGTTCCCTGGCCACCAGGTCGTCGATGGCCGCCGCGGGGAGGCCCACCTCCTCCGCCAGGAACTGCGGCGTGGTGCCCAGGGATTCGAAGAGGGTGCTGAAGAGCTCCGCCACCCCCGCGGGGATGAGGTAGCGGTCGACGTAGGATCGCCCCGGCGAGACAGAGGCGAAGTGCAGGGCGTGACCCAGCTCGTGGCAGTAGCCGGTGTAGTCGGCGACGGGGCTGGTCTGCTGGTAGAGGACGTAGACCTCGCCGGGGATGCGCACGCCGAAGCAGACGGGTGAGGCGTGCTTGCCGGGACGGGGAGCGGCATCGATGCCGATCCGGGCGAAGGAAAACCCCAGCCCCTCGCAGATGGGCCGCAGCAGCCGGTCGAAGTCCACCTCCCGGAAGAACCGGTCCACGGGCTCGTAGATCACGTTGAGGAAGACGTAGTAGTCGTCGCAGAATTCCGGGGAGCCCCCAAGCAGCGTCTCCGCGTAGTGCTGCAGCTCCCGGGCGAAGTGCGGCCGCGCCGCCGCCGCCGTCTGCTCCACCAGCCGCGCCAGCGTCGCCAGGTCCACGCCTTCCTCCTCCAGGTAGATATCCAGCGGCGTGAGCCCGTAGCGGCCGACAACCTCCCGGCTGAGGGCAAACCGCTCCGCCAGCAGGGGAGAGAGGACCGCCGCGCGCTCCAGCAGCCCCAGGAAGACGCGGCGCCGCCGCGCGGCGTCGCGGGCATGGCGGCGGTTGAACAGACGCCAGTTGCTCAGGCTGACCGTCTCGCCCTCATCCTGCAGCGCGACCTCTTCGCTGCGCCGGCGGTAGATCTCGTTGTCCAGGCGGGTGTAGTCCGAGGCCCGGCTGTTCCGGATGGTGGCGTAGAGCAACGGGCGAGGGAACTCCTGGGGCGGGATGGCCTGCAGCGCCTCCACCGCCAGGCGCTCGATCTCCCGGCTGAGGGCGCTCATCCGCGCCTCGTCGTAGGGGAGGCCGGCGTACTGGCGGTAGGTCTCCCGGTTGAGCTCGACCTCCAGGGACTCCAGTCGCGCCTGGTAGGTGCTAAGGGTGACCATCGACCACCTCGACAGTCAGCCGGAAGCTCCCCCCGGGGCGGTTGAGGAAGTCCGGGATGACCACGCTGTAGGTGCCGGGGCGGTGCGCGCGGAACGCCCCGTCGAGGACGTGCAGGTTCGCATCCGGAATGGGAACCACCGTGGGCCCCCCGCCCTGGCGCAGCGGCACCAGGCGCTGGCCCGGGGCCAGCACCACCAGGTCGGTCTCGCCGTGGGGAATGCCCTCCCGGTCGGTCCAGTAGCGCCAGACCAGCGCGGGGGGAATCGGCGGGGGCGGAGGCACGGGGCGAAATCTCCGCCCGTCCCAGCGCAGGCCGCGCGCCCCGGCGGGGTCCCGCTCCGCAATCACCCCGCCCACGACCTCCACCGTCCCACGGCTCTGTCCCACGTGCAGCACCACGGGCTGCCCGCGGCGCAGGCCGACGACGCGATAGTGCACGGTGCCGTCTGTGGCGTACTCGGGGAAGACGACCGCGTCCCGTCCCCCCAGCAGTGGGCCGGCCTGCAGCGAGGCGGGGATCTGCGCCAGGGGCAGCAGCAGGAGCAGGCGCCAGCGGTGGCGCCAGCGGTCGTAGCCGGCGAGCACGGCGCGCCACAGGTCTGCGGGGGCGCCGGGATAGGCGGGGAGGTAGACGGTGGCCGCGATCTCCTGCGGCGGGCGGCCGTCCAGCTCCACGCGCGCCTGG
>JBBIIQ010000053.1:0-10822 GCA_037446405.1 Armatimonadota bacterium
GAGCAGGGGACTCCTAAGCCTCTGGTCGGGGGTTCGATTCCCTCCGGGCCCGCCAACGAAACCCCAGGACGCTCCTCAGCATGACCCCCCCAACGGCGCACGGCAGTGCCACCGAAGCTTGAATTGTAGTGCAAATGCATTTAGAATGTCATGCAAACAGGGTGCATCGTCATGCAATCGAGGTGCTTCCGATGCCCGGGCAACTCACGGTGCGAGTACCCAAGGAACTGGAGGCCAGGCTGGCCAGGGTGGCCAGGCGCCAGCGAAAGAACCGATCGGAGATCGTGCGCCTGGCTCTGGAGCAGTTCCTCAGCGGTCCGCCGGTACAGGTCGGCTCCCGGCCGATCGACCTGGTGCGAGATCTGCTGGGAGCAGTAGAGAGCGGCGTGCCGGACTTGGGCCAGCGCCACCGGCAGCATCTGCTGAGCCGGTTGCGGCATGGTCGGTAAGCTCTTGCTGGATACCGGCGGGCTCGTCGCCCTGGTGGACAGAAGCGAGCGGCGACACGCCGACTGCGTGGCGGTCCTGGAGGCCTGGACGGGTCCGGTGGTCACGACAGAGGCGGTGCTGACCGAGACCCTCTATCTGCTCGGACCACGATGGCCGCCGCAGCGGATCTGCCTGGAGTTCTTCCTCCGGGGGGCGTTCATGCTCATCCCGTCCTCACGGGCCACGCTCTCCCGGGCGGCGGCACTGATGGAGCGGTACCGCGACGTGCCCATGGACTTCGCCGACGCCACGCTGGTGGTGCTGGCAGAGGAGCTGCGCACCGATCAGGTACTCACCCTGGATCGACGGGGGTTCTCAACGTACCGGGTACACGGCAAGCGGGCATTCCACATTCTTCCGTGAGACTGCAGGACAGCCCTCCCGCTTGCCGCGCCCAGGACCCTCCCAAGAATCTACCTGCCCAATCCTACGAAGTGCGCCAGGGAGAGGCCTCTCCGGCTGATGGCCGCCACGAGGGCGACGGTGAGCACGGTATTGATGGCGCTGGCCAGGGTGTTAAAGGGGATGATCACCGGCCACAGCAGCGCCGCGACCTTGGCGGGGGCCAGCCCAAACTGCAGATTCAGGATGACGAAGTTGGCCGGGATCATAACAAGGATGCGCGCCAGCGCACCGGCGGCGCAGGACGTGACGAGCCAGGGCCACGATGCACTGGGCCGTCGATGATACACCCACCCGGCTACCCCGACGAAGGTGACGACAGCAATCAGGTTGCCCAGCGGGCCGAAGATGGAGCGGGCCCGGAAGAGGAGATAGAGCACATCTTTCAGCAGCACCACGGCAACGCCTGCGAGCGGTCCTGCCGCAAACGCCATGAGCAGCCCCACCACATCGCTGGGATCGTATCGGAGGTACGGCGCGGCAGGCAGGACGGGCACCTGCACGGTGGCCATGAGGATGAACGCGGCTGCCGCCAGCACGCCGATGAGCACCAGCATCCGCGTCTCCCGCATCGCTCGCATCTCCTTCCTGTGCTTGAGAGCCCGGCACCCTCTTCCCGCCAGCCGCTGTGGGAATGCCCTGGCTATGATCAACACAGCTGGCACCGGCTAGCCGTCCGGCGCCGCGGAGCTCTCTCCGGCCACCCGGTAGAAGATCTGGTCGAACAACTGCGGGGCTTCGACGAAGATCCCAAATCCCGTCGCAGCGATAGCGCCGTCGGACAGGATCAACCGGCTCAGCGCGCGAATAGCCCGGCCGGTCACGTCTCCCACCTGCCCTTCGACCCGCACCGGGAGCCCCAGCGGGACGGGACGAAGGTAATCGACCTCAACCCGCAGGGCGACTGCGCGATAGCCGGCCCGCCACACCGCCGCGCCCATGACCTCATCCAGCACGGCGGTGATCATCCCGCCGTGAGCATGACCCGGTGGGCCCTGCTGCCCCTGGCGGAAGACGACCTCTGCGGTCACCCGTCCGTCGTCTTCCTCGTAGAGCACGACGCCCATGCTGCCCGGATAGGAGCCACACACCGGGCAGGGGCCGTGCTCGGCCAAGCGCCGCATCGTCCGCCTCCCACTGCAGGATCTGCAGAACCCGCAGGGCGACGATCATACGCCCCGGTACCTTAGTACCTCAGATTCCAGACCGCGTCCAGGGAATAGACGCCGCCGCCCAGCAACATCAGGGCGAGCGCGCCGGCCAGGAGCACGAAGTCGAACTCCCACCCCGTGCTGTCCATGGCCATGAAGCGCACACCCCGGCCCACCTTCCCCTTCCAGATGGCCACGAGCATGTCGATGGCGAACAGCAGTCCAAGCCAGCGCGTGGCCAGCCCCAGGAGCAGGGCGATCCCTCCCCAGAACTCGAGCACGGCGACCACCCACGCGAAGAAGAGCGGCACGGGAATGCCCATCATGCCCAGGAACTTGGCAAAGCCGGCTGCGCCGCCGATGGGCGGCACCTTGAAGAACTTCGGATAGCCATGATAGATGAAGACGACCCCCAGGGCGATCCGAAGCGCCAGCAGCCCCCAGCCGCCGGCCTGACCAAAGAGCGCTTCCATCGATCTCACCCCTTCCAGTGGCCACACCGCCGCGACGGCGTGCCCTGTGATAACGGCGCTCAGGATGGTGGCGCCGCCGGCCTCCAGAACTCGCCGCCGCGCACGGCTAGGCGTTCCACCCGGCCGTGCGCGGCCAGTGCCTCCATGTGCTCCCGCGCCTCGTCCAGGGACCGGGACAGCAGCTCGGCCAGCTCCCGCGTCGTCAGCGGACCGTACACGGCCAGCAGGACCGTCGGATCCCGCGGCGCGCATTCGTCCAGATCGGGAGCAACGCGCCGGAGCACCTGGCGGTAGGTGGCAAACGACCGGTACCCGACCACCAGGATAGGCTGCCCGACCCCGGGAGCGACTACCCGCCCGGCCGCCGCAACAAGGAGTGTGGGGAAGCCCGTCACCCCGTAGCGGCGACACTCGGCCAAGTCGGCCTGGAAGGCCCGGTCCGCCGCACCGTTGCCCACGTCGGCCCGGAAGCGGTCCACGTCCAGCCCGGGCACCTCCTCAGCCAGCTCCAGGTAGACGTCAGGCCGTGAGATGATCCGCCGCTCGGTCAGCGCAGCCCGACGCAGCCGCCGCAGGTACGCCTCGCCCGGAGCATCGCCCTGAAGCTGGGCGGCCTTGACGGCGATGCAGGCCGGCCAGGTGGAGAAGTGGGGGTCGGTGATGTCCTCCATCAGCCGTTCGTCGATCGGCTGGCCGGAGCGCTCGCTCACCATTCGCCAGTGCGGCGCGACCTCCGCGGTGGTACGGATGTCGTTGAGGCTGTCGTAGAAGTCGGCCATGTCGCGCACCAGGCCGCCCATCACGAACCGGATGCGGACCTGCTCCCGGTAGGTCTCCCGGATCCGGTACAACATAGGCTCCGAGGCCCAGCACCACGAGCAGTAGGGGTCCGTGAAGTAGGTGATCTCAACGTTTGCCATCATCGGTCCCCTCGCTGAACCTCTCGCACCCTCCCGCAGGCTGGGAAGCCTCGGGGAAGGTGCGGACCGCGATGAGCAGGTAGCTCACGTCCGGACCGGGCCACCGTTCCTCCGCCACGACGCGCAACCCGTTCTCCTCCAGCCACCGTCGGGCAACGGCCGTCTCTGCGGCCCCCAGCAACGTCATCAGGACGCGTCCCTGGGACAACAGCAGTGCCGGCAGGGCGGCGAAGACCTGCTGCCAGTTCCCGGGCCGGACGAACAGGTCCGGACGGCGGATGAGCACGGCGTGAAAGCGTCCCGCGGCCGTCGCAGGCAGGCGGGCCGCATCAGTGCACAGGAAGGTCATCCTCGGCCAGCGGGCACGCGCCCGGGCAATGGCCGTCTCATCCAGGTCCACGCCGACGTATTCCGCCACGCCGCCCGCCAGCCACTCCCCGGCGTCCTCCGCCGCCCCGCAGCCGATCTCCAGCAGGCGTGGGGAGGACACCAGGGACAACCAGCGACGCAGGGCTCTCCGGTTGTTGTGTTCGCCGGCTGCTTCATTATGAGGGAACGTGGTGAGATTACTGTATTTTCTCCCTTCAAACAGGGTGAGCTTGCCGGCGTTCATACTCCCTCCTGATGCGTCGGGCGATCAGCCGCCATAAGACCAACCGGTGTCCCACATCACCAGCGGTTTCGCATTCGGGTCGCGCAGGCCTACGTTGATTACTTCGGCCACGAAGACGGTGTGGTCGCCCCTCTTCACGGCATCGGTGACCCGCGCCTCGAACCAAGCCGGTAGGTCAGTGAGCAGGGGCGCGCCCGTCTCCGGCCCCGGCTCGAAGGCGTAGCCGTTGAGACGGCCACCTTCCACCTGAGAGGGGCGGAAAAAGGCGGAGGCCACGTCCTTTTGGCCCGTGGCCAGGATGTTGACCGCGAAGCCATGGCTACGTTCGACCAGCGCGTGCAGCCGACTGTCGGCCTTGACACCGACCATTACCAGCGGCGGCGTGAACGAGGCCTGCGACAGCCAGTTCACCGTGCCGGCTGCCACCTCGTCGCCGTCTGCCGCGGTCAGAACGTACAGGCCATAGGTGAGCAATCGCAAGGTCCGCTTCTTGACTTCAGGGTCCATCAGGATTCCTGCTCTGTAATTTGTCCAGTTGTTGCAACACCTCGCGGTTTGGCGGGATCTCCCATTGCTGGTTGCCCAGGTAGGCGTAGCGCACGATCCCGGCCCTGTCCACGATGAACAGCCCCGGTCGCTGGCCCACCGACAAACCAGCTTCCCGTGGCGCTCCCGAACCCACAGGAACGAAACGGCTCTGTGTCCGCATGGTCAACTCTCCTCAGGCAGGTCGCACTGCCCTGTCGTCCAGTCGCACGCGGGACCCTGTCCCTCATCCCGGGTCAGCACTTCGATCGCCGGATCTGGGTCCGCAAGAACGGTCGGCGGTTCCCAGAGGGCGGGTAGTTCGGCGATACGCTGCCAGCCTTCGCCCTCCCGCAACGGTTCCACGCGCAGGTCGTCGAAGTAGCGGTCCAAGACGGCGGCCCGCTCCATGGCCAGCGGCGGGGAGCAGTGGTCTTCCTCCTCCCAGACGGCCTCGCCGGTCACGGGGTCTCGACGGGCACCTTCGAGGGACTTTGTCAGAGCCGCACCAAAGGGTCGCATCGGCTGGAATTCCTGTCGATCCAGCCGGGCGCGGAGCTCCTTGGCCAGATCGGCTCTCAGCGACGCTCGCACCAGATAGTGTGCCATCCTGCCCTCCTGAGTTGACCACCAGGCCGACCACCCGCCATCCACGATCAGCACGGTTCCGGTCACGTAGCCAGCGCCCCTGTCACACCACCGCCGGGGCGGCCTCAGGCTGCAGGGCGACGGCGAGCGCCTCCTCGATGGTCCGCACAAACCGCACCTCCAGGGCCGCACGCACCTCTTCAGGGATCTCCCGCATCTCAGCAGCGTTGCGGGCGGGCAGGAGCACCGTGCGCAGGCCCGCGCGCTGCGCCGCCAGTAACTTCTGTCGGATTCCACCCACCGGCAGGACCTGGCCCTGCAGGGTGATCTCGCCGGTCATCGCCACATCGGGTCTTACCGGCCGATCCGACAGCAGCGACACCAGCGCCGCAACCATGGCCAGACCGGCAGACGGACCATCTTTGGGCGTGGCCCCAGCCGGGACGTGAATGTGCACCTCGTGGCCGCGCAGCAGAGCAGGGTCGACCCCCAGCACCCGGCCGGCGCTGCGCACATAGCTCAGGGCGATCTGGGCAGACTCCTTCATCACCTCGCCCAGGTGTCCGGTAAGGGTCAGCCGCTCTTCCCCGGGCATCCGCGCCGCCTCCACGAAGATGACCTCGCCGCCGCCTGGCGTCACCGCCAGCCCGGTGGCGACTCCAGGCCGCCCGGTGCGCTCGGTCGGCTCCGGAAGATAACGTGGGACGCCCAGGTAGTCAGCAACCTGGGAGCTGTCTACCGTGACTGGCAGGGCCAGCCGCCCCTCAGCCACGGCGGTGGCCACCTTGCGCATGATGCGGCCGATCTCCCGCTCCAGGTTGCGCACGCCGGCTTCCCGGGTGTGCTCGCGAATGACGGTGCGCAGGGCCGCATCGGTCAGCGTCACCTCCTCGGGCCGCAGGCCAGCCTGGGTCAGCTGGCGCGGCATGAGGAACCCCCGGGCGATGTGGATCTTCTCGGGCTCGGTGTAGCCGTCCAGGCGCAGCACCTCCATGCGGTCCAGCAGCGCCGGCGGGATCGGCTCCAGGACGTTGGCGGTGGTGATGAACATGACCCTGGAGAGGTCGAAGTCCACGTCCAGGTACAGGTCGCGGAACTGGCGGTTCTGTGCCGGGTCCAGCACCTCCAGCAGCGCCGCCGCGGGATCGCCCCGCCAGTCGGTGCCGATCTTGTCCACCTCGTCCAGCATGAAGACCGGGTTGTTGGTGCCCACGCGACGAATGGCCTGGATGATGCGGCCCGGCAGAGCGCCCACGTAGGTGCGGCGGTGGCCGCGGATCTCGGCCTCGTCCCGGATGCCGCCCAGCGACATGCGCGTGAACTTCCGCCCCAGCGCACGGGCGATGCTCTGGCCCAGGGACGTCTTGCCGGTGCCCGGCGGCCCCACAAAGCACAGAATCACCGGATCGTCGGCGCCTAGACCGCCGCCACGCTGGGCACGCAGCTTGCGCACCGCCAGGTGCTCAAGGATCCGCTCCTTGATCTCCTGGAGGTCGTAGTGGTCTTCATCCAGGACGGCGCGGGCCCGGGCGATGTCGATCTCCTCGGGGTCGGCACGCTGCCAGGGCAGCTCCACCAGCCAGTCCAGGTATGTCTTGATGACGCCGTACTCCGCCGCCTGGGGCGGCATACGCTCCAGGCGCGCCAGCTCCCGCAGCGCCTCCCGCCGTGCCTCCTCGGGCATGCCGGCGGCCTCGATGCGCTGGCGGTAGCGCTCGCTCTCGCCGGCCTCGTCGTCTTCCTCGCCCAGCTCACGACGGATGGCCCTCAGCTGCTCGCGCAGGATATACTCGCGCTGGGACTTCTCCACGGCCTCGCGCACCTGGCCGCGGATCTCCTCTCGCAGCTCCTGCAGCTGGATCTGACGCTGGAAGAACGCCAGCACCTTCTGCAGGCGCTCCCGCAGGTCGAAGGTCTGCAGCAAGTCGGCCCGCTCCTGGAAGGTCATCTCCGGGGCATAGCCGGCGTTGTCGGCCAGCTGTCCGGGGTGGCCGATCCCGCGGACGAAGTTCAGCACCTCCTGGGGGATGCCCGGCTGACGGCTGACGAACAGCTCGATGGCCGCCAGCACCCGCAGCCGCAGCTGTTCCACCTCCGGCGGCCAAGCCTGCGGATCGGGCCGCGCCTCGTAGGTGAAGCGCAAAGAGGGTTCCTCCCGCGCCAGCTGCCCCAGCACGGCCCGGTGCAAGGCGCGGACGAGGATGCCCCGCTCCGCGGGACCGCTCTGCGAGATCCGCTCGATGCGCGCCACCACGCCCACAGGCAGCAGCCGCTCCTGCAGCGGGCGGTCCTCAGCCTCGGGCTGTGCCGGCACCAGGAGCACCAGGTGATCCGCACGCGCCGCCTCGTCCACGGCCGCGGCGCCAGCGGCATCGCTCACCGGCAAGGTGAGCGCCATCGAGGGCAGGACGACGACCCCGGGCAGCGCGATAGCTGGCAGTGTGGGGCGATCTGCGTCGCTCGTCATGGGAAGCCTCCCGAATGCGCGTCCAGATAGTCCTCCTCCACCGGGGCAGCCCGCCAGTCTCCACGCGCGCGACCCCGAGCGTCGCCGCGCGCAGAGTAGACCCGTGGGTCGCTCACTCCCTCACTCTCTGAGCCCGCACGGCCTCCACCCACTCCACCAGACGCCCGTACGGCTGGGCGCCGACCAGGGCGTAGCCGCCCTCCGCCACCAGCGTGGGGACGCCGGTGACGCCGTAGAGCCTGGCGCGGGCCAAGTCGCGTTCCACGGCTTCTATGACCTCGGGATTGCGATACGCCCACTCCCAGCGCTCAATGTCCAGCCCCACATCAGCCGCGCACATCCGCAACACCTCGTCGTCGGCGATGTTGAAGCACTCGGTGAGGTGCGCCCGCTGCACGCGGTCAAACATCGCCCAGTGAGCCTCCTGCCCGCCCAGCCACTCGGCGGCCTTACAGGCTAAGAGCCCTGGCATCGAATACGGGTAGTCAAACGGGCGGCTGGCCATGAGGTCGGCGTTGATCCGGTGCTCATCATCGTTGGCGTTGGCCACCCGCCAGTGCTGCAGGACCTCTCGCTTGCCCGCCGCCCGCGAGCCAAAGATGGCCACCATGGCGTCGGGCGTGGGCGCCAGAGCGAAACAGCGGTGCTCGACCTCGATCTCCGGATGTCGCTCCACCAGCCGGCGGAGCCGCGGCGACAGCGCGTAGCACCACGCTCAGAGCACGTCGTGAAAGAACTCCAGGGTCACCGCCGTTCCCTCCTCGGCCGCGCTCCCTACCACCCCAGGCTCAGAGGCCAGGGCTGGGGAACAGCCAGCAGCGTCAGCGCCGCGCCCAGCAGCGCCAGGTTCTTGGTGAAGTTGACCATTTGCATCGTCTTCTGCATGGGATCCTGGACGGCCCAGAAGTCGTGCATCCAGAACGTGACCGGGATGAAGAAGACAGCCAGCGCCACCACACCCGCCACCGGGTAGACGCCCAGCAGGATGCTCAGCCCACCGGCGAGCAGCAGCACGCCGGCCAGGAACGTGGCCAGCTTCGGTGCCGGCACGCGCTTGCTGGCGGCGTAGCCGCTCAGCATCTCCAGTCGGGTGAAGTGGTTGAAGGCATTGAACAGGTAGTACACACCGAGAATGATCCGACCAATCAAGAACGCCACCTCCATGGCTCAGCCCTCCTCTCGCTTAAGGTGCAACGTCCATGATAATTTCAGAATTCCAAAACCGTGAAAGTCATCTCAGCAACAAAGCTACCTCTCTTCTTCCGCCCACGCCTCCATGACACGCGCCAGGAGGGCCCGATCCAGGCGAAAGAAGTGGTAGGCGCCCTCCTTGCGCACCTGCATCAGCCCGCACTCCTGCAGGACGCGGAAATGGTGAGACAGCGCCGGGGCGCTCAGCGGGAACAGTCTCGTCAGGTCCCGGCAGGCCACTTCCCCCCGGTCCATCAGGACGCGGACGATACGGTATCGCGTGGGATCACCCAGCGCGCGGAAGATCCGCACCATGCGACGACGCTGCAGCGCAGGTATCCCCTTTCGCATTTCGAAAATCGTTTAAATCCTACGCGACCCGGCACGCCGCGTCAAGGCCACAGCCCCCAGGCCAGCCGTTTCGGAACTCGGGGGCGGGGGAGCGGCTGAAGGGGCGGTTGGACGGGCTTTTGGGATGTTTTGGCGTCCTCCCGGCGGCCACCGGGCATGTTCCGGAAGCGTGATGTCGCGCAACGGTGATGTCTGGCCCGTAGCCTGAGCGCACCGGCGGCCGCAGGCCGGGTCGCGGACTCTTCCTGGGATCAGCTGGTATCGACCCGGAGGGGATAGCCCAAGCTCACCCGCAGCGCACGCAGCAGGTCGATGGCCGCCCGAACCGGATGGGGCCCGCGATGCAAATACCGCAGCCGATAGAGGCGCTCGATGGTCAACGCCAACGCCGTGAGGAGCCAGGTGATCAACAGACTGTTCGCCTCATGGTGACAGAGGTGCTCCAGCCCGTAGCGGGTCTTGGCATCGTTGAAGCCCTGATTCTCGATCGCCCAGCGGCTCTTGGCCATGCGGTATAACGCCCGACTACCCACCAGGTATGTCGGGAAGTCCGTCAGCCAGTAGGCTTCGATGACTTTCCCAGTGGGTTTGTATTGCCGGTACCGGAGGACGCGCACCGTCTGCCAGCGCAGCGCCTGCCAGGGATCGGAGTCTTCGGCGTCCCACACCTCGATCCGGTCTTGCCCTTCCGTAAACGTGGCCTGCGGCTGCTGGCTGGCAAAGCGCGTCTGGGCGGCGGCCGCTAACTCGGGGAGGTTCTCTTTCAGGCGAGCCACCACCCGCAGTCCCACATCGCCAGCAACGTGGAGAAACGGCGCGGTGGCAAACTCCCCATCGACGACCACATAGTCGGCGAAGCGGGCCCCGAGATTGCCGACCACCCGCTGCAGCAGCCGCCGGCCCGCCTCGTATTCGCTGTCCCCGGGCCCATAGAGTTCCACGTCCAACGGCAGCACCAGCTCCTGCCCCACTACACTGATCATGACCCCGTGATGCCAGTACCCGACGATCTCGTGCGCCGCATTCCGCAGGGGGCGACACAGCGCACAGCCCTGCTCCGCGCAGTGCCCGACCGTAGTGCCGTCCAGCACCAGGCCCAGGTAGGGGCTGGCGGCAAAGGCCTTATTGCGTTTGGCCTGGCCCACCGTCCGGGCCAGCGCCGCCCGGGTCGGGGTCGGAGCCAGCCGTTCGGTGAAATAGCCCAGCGCATCATCGCTGAAGGGTCTCCTCACGCCCAGCGCCCGCCGCGCTGGCGATCGCACGAGGGCTTCCACCCCATGGAAGGCATACTCGCGCAGGATTTTCCCGATCAGTAGCCCCCACAGCAACGCCCCCGCTGGGATCTGGGGGCGCCGGTGCCCATCACCGGGACATCGGAAGTACCAGTGGAGACGGAGACGCTGTAGCACGTACTTCCACAGGCGGCGCGGCGTCGGCCCCCGCACCGCCCCTGCTGACGCCGCCAGAGCACCAGGAGCTCAGCGTTGGCCGCAAACACCTCGGCCACCGCCTCCTTGAAGGCACGGCCGGCCTGAACGAGCCGCTGGATCTCCTCCACCCACTCGGGGGGGATCCGTTCGACCCGCTTCTGCCCCCTGACCATGTAGGTGAGGGACCACACCGGATGGCCTTCCCCGGTAGCACAGTGACAG
>JBBIIQ010000054.1:0-2971 GCA_037446405.1 Armatimonadota bacterium
CGCCAACAGCAGCAGCATCAGCGACGGCGCTGCGGCGGTGGTGGTGGCATCCGCCGACGCCGCCCGGCGGCTGCCGGCGGCTCCGCTGGCCCGCATCGTCGGCCAGGCCACAGCGGCCGGCGCGCCCGAGTGGTTCACCGTGCAGCCCGCCGCGGCCATCCGCCGCCTGCTGCACAAGGTGGCCTGGCCGCTGGACCAGGTGGACCTGCTGGAGATCAACGAGGCCTTCGCCTCCGTGGTCCTGGCGGCGCAACGCGACCTGGAACTGGACCCGGAGCGGGTAAACGTGCACGGCGGCGCGGTGGCCCTGGGGCATCCCATCGGCGCCAGCGGGGCGCGCATCCTGGCCACGCTGCTGCACGCCATGACCCGCTACGGCAGGCGGCGCGGCATCGCCAGCGCCTGCATCGGCGGGGGCGAAGCGGTGGCCCTGGCGGTGGAGCGCGTCTGAATCCCTCGGCCCTCGCCACCCTGGCGCTGCTGGCGGCCGGGATCGTCGCCCTGATCCTGGGGCGCTGGCCTCCCGACCTGGTGGCCTTCGGCCTCCTCCTGGCGCTCGTCGTCGGCCGCCTGGTGCCGGTCGACCAGGCCTTCTCCGGCTTCGGCTCGCCGGCGGTCATCGCCGTAGCGGCGATCTTCGTCATCAGCGCCGGGTTGGAGCGGACCGGAGCGGCCGCGCTGGTCAGCCGGCCGCTGCGCCTGCTGGCCGGCCGCTCCTACGTGCGTCTGGTCGTCATCCTCATGGCGGTCACCGGGCTGCTGTCTGCCTTCATGAACAACTTGGTGGCGGTGGGGGTGCTCCTGCCGGTGACGATGGCCGTCGCCTACCGCCGCCGTACCAGCCCAAGCCTCCTCCTCTTGCCGCTGGCCTACGCCGCCCGCTTCGGCGGCAACCTGACGCTGATCGCCGGCCCCACCAACCTGCTCCTCGCCGACATCCTCTCGCGGCGCGGCGTGGCCACCCTGCGCCTGTTCGATTTCCTCCCCGTCGGCCTGCCCATGCTGGTGGTGGGCACCGCCTGGATGGCCACCGCGGGCTGGCGGCTGCTGCCCAGGCGCCCGCCGGAGGAGCTGCTGCGGGCGATGCGGCGGGGGGCGCGCCTGGTCAGAGTGTACCGCCTGAGCGAGCGGCTGTTCGAGGCGCGGATTCCCCCGGGCTCTCCCCTTGCCGGGAAGACCATCGAGGAGAGCGAGTTCGGGCGGGCCTACGGCCTCACCGTGGTCGCGGTCGTCCGCGGCGCGGAGCGCATCGCCGCGCCTCCCAAGGACCTCGTCCTGCGCGCGGAGGACCGCCTGGTGATCGAGGGGCGTCTGGACGAACTGCTGCAGGCGGAGGCCTTCGCACGCCTGGGCCTGGAGCTGGCGCGGGGAGACACCGCCCTGGACACGCTGGAGGCGGGGATCGCGGAGGCGATGATCGCGCCCCGCTCGACGCTGGACGGGCGGACCCTGCGCGACGTCGGCTTCCGTGACCGCTACGGGCTGACCGTGCTGGCGGTCTGGCGCGAGGGGCGCCCCATCCGCACGCGCTTCGCCGATATCCCCCTGCGCGCCGGCGACGGGCTGCTCATCCAGGGACCGCGCAAGGCGCTGACCACGCTGGGCAGCGACCGGGACCTCATCCTGTTCGATATGGAGGGGGCCTGGCCGGATCGGGAGGACCGCCGCAGCTACGCCCTGCTGGCCGTGGCCGCCCTCGTAGCGCTGACGCTGGCCGGGATGCCCGTGGCGCTGGCTGCAGCGCTGGCAGCCGGTATCATCGTCGTCACCGGCGGGTTGACGATGGAGGAGGCCTACCGCGCCATCGACTGGCGGAGCCTGGTCCTGATCGGCGCTATGGTGCCGACCGGCGTGGCCCTGGAGCGGACGGGGGCCGCAGCGCTCCTGGCCACCGCGCTCGTCCGCCTGATGGGCGGCCACCCCCTGGGCATGCTGGCCGCCATCCTCGTGGCGGCGACGGCCATCGGCCATTTCGTGCCCAGCCTGATCCTCCCCGTGATCCTGGCCCCGCTGGCCATCGATGCGGCCTCGGTGCTGCACACCTCTGCGGTGCCCTTCGCCATGGCCATCATTGCCGCCACGGGGCTGGGGCTGCTCACGCCCTTCAGCAACCCGGTCATGCTCATGGTGATGGCGCCGGGAGGCTACCGTCTGCACGACTACGTGCGCGCGGGGCTGCCGCTGGTGCTCCTCCTGCTGGGACTGATGCTCGTCGTCCTGCCGCTGGCCTACCCGTTCTAGAGCTGGGCCACCCGGGCACAACCCCTCTGAGGATCGGACCTCCCCCTCTCCCCCTCCTGACCGATTGACAATGGGAGATGACCTTGCCATACTAAGCTCCCGTCTCGAAGAGGGCTTGGCCGCAACGCCGGGGCGACACGCCAAGACCACGCAACGCCCGCTCCGGCGCAAGGGCGGCGGCCTCTCCAGGACGGGATTCGGGACCGCGGTCACCACCGCCGGGAGGACAAGCAGACCCCGTCCGGCGGGGTCGCGGTCCCGCCATACTCACGGGGCCTTCGTCGGCCGCGCGTAACGGTACTGCAGCGCTTCCTGGTGCGCGGGCAGCCGCAGCCGGTCGCGGCGTTCGACGGTCACCTGCAGGCCGATGGAGCGCAGCCCCTCGACGAAGCCGCCGCGGAGGTTCAGTGCGGTCTGCAGCGTCAGGGGCTCGCCGATGGCGGCGATGGCGAAGGGCGGCCGGATCGCGCGTTCCCCCACCACGACGTCGTCGTCGAGGTCACGAAACCCCGTAGTCGCCAGGACCCGCACGCCGTTTACCGCCACGGCCTCGGCCCCGGCGGACCAGAGTTCGTTGACCAGCCCGGCCAGGTCGGCCGCCCGTACCTGCACGGGGAGAATTCCCCCGAGCATCTCCCCGCGCCGCAGGCGCACCCCCCCCCCCGGCCCCGCCCCCGGGGGGATGCCGCGGCCCCGGCGCCGCGGGGCCCGCGGCGGGGGGCGGGGGGCC
>JBBIIQ010000054.1:2981-10803 GCA_037446405.1 Armatimonadota bacterium
AGCTGCGCCAGCTCCTGGGCCATCGTCTCCGCCGCTCCCCGGCCTTCTCCTACCGCCCGCTGGTACGCCGCCACCCGCCCCCGCAGCTGCCGGATCTCCGCCTCCAGCGCCCGCCGCGCCTCCTCCTGCTGCTTCAGCAGGGTGGCCAGCTGCTCGACGCGCTGGGTGGGCAGCTCGACCTGGGCACGCAGCGGCCGGCCGGAGCGCCACTGGGAGACGGCGAGGAACCCGGTGATCACCAGGATGACGGCCAGCGAGACCTGCCAGGCGCGCATGGCTGAGCCCGCCACCTGATTCGACACTCCCGCGCCGCCTCCTGGCGGGTTGACGGTAGAATCCAGAGAAAGAGCGAGAAATTCAAAGCAATGACGAGAAATAAGGGCAATGCGGCCCTGAAAGCGGCTGAGGCCTCTTCTCAAACCGTATTGATTTCCCCCTGCACCGCTCGCACTATTAGGAAGGAAACTAGCACTCTGAATCCGAGAGTGCTAACTCTGGATTCCCAACTTCAACCGACGGGAGGGTCAGGGCAATGCCGGCAAAGCTGTTGCTCTACAACGAAAACGCGCGCCGCGCACTGGAGCGCGGCGTGGAGAAGGTGGCCAGCGCGGTCCGCGTGACGCTGGGACCGAAGGGCCGCAACGTCGTCCTGGAAAAGAAATGGGGTTCGCCCACCATCACCAAGGACGGCGTCACCGTCGCCAAGGAGATCGAGCTGGAGGACCCCTACGAGAACATGGGGGCGCAGCTGGTCAAGGAGGTGGCCAGCAAGACCAATGACGCCGCCGGGGACGGCACCACCACGGCCACCGTCCTGGCCTGGGCAATGGTGCGGGAGGGCCTGAAGAACGTCGCCGCCGGGGCCAACCCCATGCTGCTGAAGCGCGGCATCGACAAGGCGGTGGACGTGGTGGTGGAGCACCTGAAGAGCAGCTCCATCCAGGTGGAAGGGCACGAGGACATCGCCCACGTCGCCGGCATCGCCGCCAACGATCCCGAGATCGGGGAGATCATCGCCGACGCCATGGACAAGGTGGGCAAGGACGGCGTGATCACCATCGAAGAGGGCAAGGGGATCGAGACCACCGTAGAGGTCGTAGAGGGGATGCAGTTCGACCGCGGCTACATCTCCCCCTACTTCATCACCGACCCCGACAAGATGGAGGCGGTACTGGAGGAGCCCTTCATCCTGCTCACGGACAAGAAGATCTCCTCCGCCCGCGACATCGTCCCCGTCATGGAGAAGGTGATCCGCCACGGCAAGCCCCTGGTGGTCGTCGCCGAGGACGTGGAGGGCGAGGCCCTGGCCACGCTGGTGGTGAACAAGCTGCGCGGCGTGCTGCACAGCCTGGCCGTGAAGGCTCCGGGCTACGGCGACCGACGCAAGGCCATGCTACAGGACATGGCCGTGCTCACCGGCGGCAAGGTCATCTCCGACGACATCGGCATCAAGCTGGAGAACGTGGAGATGGAGATGCTCGGCCGCGCCGACCGAGTGAAGGCTGACAAGGAGGACACCACCATCATCGGCGGCAAGGGCGACCGCAAGGACATCCAGGGCCGCATCGCCCAGATCAAGAAGGAGATCGAGGAGACCACCAGCGACTACGACCGGGAGAAGCTGCAGGAGCGCCTGGCCAAGCTGGCCGGCGGGGTGGCCGAAATCAAGGTGGGGGCGGCCACCGAGACGGAGATGAAGGAGAAGAAGCACCGCTTCGAGGACGCCCTCAACGCCACCAAGGCCGCGGTGGAGGAGGGAATCGTCCCGGGCGGCGGCGTCTCCTACGTCCGCGCCCTGGACGCCCTGGCCAAGGTGGACGCCGCAGGCGACGAGGCCATCGGCGTCTCCCTGGTCCGCCGCGCGCTGGAGGAGCCCGCCCGCCAGCTGGCAGCCAACGCCGGCGCAGAGGGCAGCCTGATCGTGGAGCGGCTGAAGCACGAGACGGGGCGGATCGGCTACGAGGTCCTCAAGGGCGAGTTCACCGACCTGGTCAAGGCCGGCGTCGTCGACCCGACCAAGGTGGTCCGCCTGGCCCTGCAGAACGCGGCCAGCGTCGCCGGACTGCTGCTGACCACGGAGGCGCTGGTGGTGGAGAAGCGGGAGAAGAAGAAGGCTGCCCCGCCCACACCGGGGGCCGGCGGCATGGAAGAGGAGTTCTAACCCCCACCCCCACTCCCCCAGGGGGCGGGCCGGTGGCCCGCCCCCTGATTTTTGTGCCCGACGCCGTTCTGGCCGTGAAAGACCCGGCGACGGTCACAATGGAGAGCCCGTGTCCCGCTCCCTCGGCCCATGATAGAATACCTGTACGCGGTGGCCGTAGCTCAGCTTGGAAGAGCGCCTGGCTGTGGCCCAGGAGGTCGCGGGTTCAAGTCCCGTCGGTCACCCCAGCTTGAACGCAGATGGTGCGCGGCGCACAGGCCGCGCCTCATGGTGTCCCCGGCGGCTGCCGGCGGTGCCAGTCCGTCTTTCGCTGGTAGATCATCCCCATCTGCAGGATGGTGTTCTCCGCGTACAGGGTGCCCGTGATGGAGAGGCCAAGGGGCAGGCCGTGTGGGCCGAAGCCCATGGGCACGGAGAGGCACGGCGCCCCGACCGCTGCGCCGAGGACGCTGGGGCTGAGCCGGTTGCCGAACCGTGTGCTCAGGTTCGTCTTCAGCGGCACCGCCTCTCCGATCAACGACGGCGCCACCCGGGCGTCGAAGCGCTGGAACAGGCGCAGAGTGGCCTGCTTCGCGCGCACCCGCCACAGCTGCGTCAGCATGTAGGTCTCCGGGTCCAGGCGCAGGCACCTCTTTAGACCCCGCTTCTGCCCGGCGCAGCACGCGCAGGGCCTCCTCAAAGGCTTTCACGGTCTCCGCGCCGCCGGGGCCGTCCACGCCCTCCAGAGGAAGCACGCTCAGGCGGAAGGGACGGTGTGGCGGCCTGCGGCGCAAGACAAAGCGCCGCCCGGCGGTCGTGGGGTCGTGCGGGTCCTCCCCGGCGATGGCCTGTAGCGCCACTCCGCAGTCCTCCGCGGTGCGCATCGATCCGATCGTGTCCATGCTCCAGGCGAGCTCCATCGCCCCGCGCCGGCTGACCAGCCCCCACGTGGGGCGCAGGCCACTGACCCCGCAGTAGCTGGAGGGCGTCATGATGCTGCCCCAGGTCTCAGACCCGAGGGCGAAGGGCACCAGACCGGCCGCGACGGCGCTCCCGGATCCCGACGAGGACCCGCCCGACCAGCGGCCGGGGTCGCGCGGGTTCAGCCCGGGTCCGTGCAGCGATGCGGAGGCGTACCGGTAGCCGCCTGCACCAGCCACCTCCACCATGGCCAGCTTGCCCACCAGCACGGCGCCGGTCGCGGCCAGCCGGCGGAGCACCGTAGCCAGAGCGTGGTACCGTGGGCCGAGCTGCTCCAGGCGGCCCAGGACCAGCCGGACCAGCTCCACGATGCTGGCAAAGCACAGTGCGTGCGTCATCGCCGAGCCCCCCGTCTGCCGGACCGGCGTTCCACGCCGCGGCCGGCCGCCTCTCCCTCCCCCACCTCCCCGGAGCAGGAACCGGCCGCCCCAGGTGCCAATCAGCCCTGAGAGCATGCCTTCCCCGGAGGCGGGTTCCTGATGGAGCAGCGAGCGGAGATCGTCGACACCCTGGCCGGGCTGACGCTGTTCGCCGACCTGACGCGGCCGCAGCTTGAGGCGGTGGCGCACACCTTCGAGGAGGAGTGGTTCACCGAAGGGCAGCGCATCCTGCGCCAGGGCATCGCCGGCTCGGCCTTCTACGTCATCCTCGAGGGGGAGGTGGCTATCCGCATCGACGGCCAGACGCGCTCCACCCTGGGCCGCGGCGACTACTTCGGCGAGATCTCCGTGCTCCTGGGGGGCGTGCCCATCGCTGACGTGGTGGCCACGCGCCCGGTGCGCTGCCTGGTGCTGCCGGGCCCGGAGCTGGAGGGGTTCCTCCTGACGTACCCGCGGGTGATATTCCGCATGCTGCAGGCGCAGGCGCGCCGCCTCCAGCGAACCACCCAATGGCAGAGCTGACCCGGCCCTTCCCTCCCGGGCGGTATCCGCTGGTCATCGTCGGCAGCGGCCCCGGCGGTCTCCAGCTCAGCTACTGCCTGCGCCGCCTGGGCGTCGACCATGCGGTGCTCTCCGCCGACGAGGCGCCGGGTGGGATGTTCCGCCGCTTTCCCCTGTTCCAGCGACTGATCACCTGGTCCAAGCCCTTCTCGCCGGTCCCCCCTGAGAGGCGGCCCTACGACTGGTACGATTGGAACAGCCTGGTGGCGGACGACCGCTTGCACCGCGCCCTCGTCCCCGACTTCATGGACGGGACCTCCATCTTTCCGTCGCGGGCGGAGATGGAGCGGGCCATCGTGGCCTTCGCCGAGCGTAACCGTCTGGCGGTCCGCTACGGCTGCCGCTGGACGGCGACGCGCCGTACCGAGGATGGCTTCCTGCTGGAGACCACAGATGGGGAGTACCGCTGCCGCGTGGCGGTCTTCGCCGTGGGCGCCGCCGAGCCGTGGAAGCCGGAGATCCCCGGGATCGAGTCCGTCCCTCATTACGCGGAGGCGCGGCCGGCCCGGGAGTATGCCGGCAGGCGCGTCTTCATCATCGGCAAGCGCAACTCCGCCTTCGAGCTGGCCGACGCCATGCACCCGTGGGCCCGGCAGATCATCATGGCCTCGCCCCGGCCGGCGGTCTTCTCCCTCTACAACCGCTCCCCCGCCGCCTCGGTACGCGCCCGCTACGTCATCCCCTACGAGGACCACCTCTTCGGCGGCGGCACCTTCGCCCTGGACGCGTCCATCGACCGGATCGAGCGGCACGCGGACGGCTGGCGCGTCTTTGCCACCGGGACGACGGCTCCCGGAGCCTTCACCTTCGAGGCGGACGCGGTGATCGCCGCCACCGGGTTCACCACGCCGCTGGGTGACCTGCGGGACCTGGGCCTGAAGACCTTCAACCACGACCGCCTCCCCTCGCTCACCCCGTTCTGGGAGAGCGCCACCGTGCCGGGGATCTACTTCGGGGGGACGGCGACCATGGGGGCGGTGGGCCTGCGCAAGTACGGTCTGGGGAGTCTCTCCGGCGGGGTCGCCGGTTTCCGGCACAACATGCGCGTCCTGGCTGCGCACCTGGCCCGCACCCACTTCGGCGTGGCGATCCCTCGCCCCGAGCTCACCCCCAGCGAGGTGATTCCCTTCCTCCTGGGGGAAGCCAGCGGCGCTCCCGAGCTGTGGAACCAGCGCGCCTACCTGGCCCGCGTCGTCACCTTCCAGGAGGACGGCCGGGCTCTCGACGAAGGCGTTCTGCCGCTGCAGCACTTCCTGGATGCCGGCGGCCCGGAGGCGGTGGCGATGACGGTGGAGACCGACGACCGCGGGGAGCACCGCCCGGCGGTCTACGTGCGGCACCGCGGAAGGGTCCATGAGGTCGTCCTCCCCGGCGAGCCTCTGCTGACCTTCGACACCGCGGCGCACCGGCGTCGCCTCTCCGAGGCCCTGCGGCCGCTGCTGCCCCCGGGCGCGGCCTAGCCGCCCGTGCCCCGCATCCTGCTCATCCGCCACGGGCAGACGGAGTGGAACCGGCGCGGGATCTTCCGCGGGCGGGCGGACGTCCCCCTGAGCCCCGCCGGAGTCAGGCAGATGGAGGCCCTGGCGGCACGCGTCGCCACTGAACGCCCGGCCCGTATCTACACCAGCCCGCTCGAGAGGGCGCGGACCAGCGCGCGGATCCTCTGCCCGGCGGGTGCGCAGCCACCGCTGGTGGTGGAGGACCTGACGGACATGAGCTACGGCGAGTGGGAGGGCAAGCCCGAGGAAACGGTCCGCGTCCACTACCCGGACCTCTACGCCCGCTGGATGGCCGAGCCCCACCGCGTCCGTCACCCCGGAGGGGAGTCACTGGCGGAGGAGCAGCAGCGGGCCGACACCGCGCTGCGGGAGATCGCCCGGTCCCTCCCGGCAGCCACCGTGGCCGTTGTGGCGCACCGGGTGGTGAACAAGCTGCTGCTCTGTGCCGCGCTGGGGCTTGGAGCGGAAGGCTTCTGGCGCATCCGGCAGGATACCGGGTGCCTGAATGTGCTGGAAGGGGAGGCAGACCGCCTGGCGGTGGTCCTGCTCAACGACACCTGTCACCTGCAGGGGCTGGAGGGAGACGCGGCAGACTTCTAGCCGCTCAGCAGCGCCCGCAGCCGGACCAGAGATTGTGCCAGGATCCGTGAGACGTGCTTCTGGGAGATCCCGATGTGCCGGGCCGCCTCCCCCTGGGTCAGACCGCCGAAGAACAGGTAGTAGACGACCCGCCGCTGCAGCAGGCTGAGGCGCTCCAGGGCCTGATACAGCACGATCTTGTCCTCGATGGGCAGGTGGAAGGAGACGTAGGCGCGGTGCCGGATCCGCCGGTGGTCGAACTGTACCTGCTCCTCATCGTCGGCGGCGTCCAGGGACACCGTGCGCACCGCCTCCCGCGTCTTCAGCAGCTCCCGCAGGCCCTCCTCCCGGATGTTCAGCCGCACCGCCAGGTCCTCCAGGCCGGGATACCGCCCTTCCTCGCTCAGCGCGCGGGCCACCTCGGCCTCGATCTGCCGGTTGAGGCGGCGCAGCCACCGCGGCTGGCGGATGGTGTCCCGCTGATCGCGGAGGTAGTGGAAGATCTCCCCCCGGATGAGGTGGTTGGCGTAGGTCTTGAACTTGGTCCCGCGCGAAGGGTCGAAGAGCTCCAGGGCGGTGAGCAGGCCGATGTAGCCCGCCTGGCGGAGATCCTCCTCGGGGGCGCCGGCGGAGGCGAAGTCCAGCAGGGCCCGCTCGATCAGCGGCGCATAGGCGGCGACGACGCGCTCGCGAAGCTCCGGGTCACGCGTGCGGGCGTACTGCACGGGGAGCAGCTCGGCGCCATGGGGAAGATCCAGCCGCCAGAGGCCGGGGCGCTCCGCGCGCCGGTATGCTCGGGCTGTCTGCGCGACCGGTGTCATGAGACGATCGGTTACCATGAATATGTACCCGGCGCCGCAGCCTCGTAGACCTTTCGACCGCCGCCCTCCGGTTCCTGTCCGCGCCGCCCTTCCTTGACACCGCCGTTACAGTCGTCCCGTATCCGTGGAACGTGGCATCACGGCCCGGCGGGGCTGGCACCTGCCGGGGCAGGCGGGAGGGATGGGGATGAACGTCCGCTGGATCGCCTTGAGCCTGTGCGCCGGGGTGCTGGTTCTTGCGACCGTCCCGGGGGCGCCGGCGCAGGCCCAGGCGAAGCGCGTGATCCGCGTTGTGGCCACGTCCTACAAGTTCGAGCCGGGCCTGATCCAGGTGCGGGCTGGCGAGACGGTGGTGCTGCAGGTGGTCAACGCGGACGCCGAGGGGCGCAACCACAGCATCGCCGCGCAGTTGTTCACGGTGGTGCCGGTGACGGCCCGGGGGGACATCTTCCGCCAGGGGACCGCCGAGGGGCGGCGTTTCTTCGCCGTGGAGCCGGGCAAGCAGATCGAGGTGGAATTCGTCGCCAGCGTCCGGGGGTCGTTCCCGTTCATCTGCGGCATCTCCGACCACGCCGCCAAGGGACAGGTCGGAGCAATCAACGTCCTGCCGCCCGAGTAGGGTGTACGGCGCGGCCGAACGGCCGCCGCGGCCGGCCTTGAGCCACGGCGAGCGCGACTTCGAGGACAGGGATGGCGTGAGCTGGCGTGGCGGGCCCGGAGGGAATCGAACCCCCAACCAGACGGTTTAGAAGACCGCCGCTCTATCCGATTGAGCTACGGGCCCGAAGATGCGTCTTGCGCCCTCCAAGGCCTCAGCTGGCCGCCCCCTCCGAACCTGCCCGTTCCTGACGCGGGCCAGCC
>JBBIIQ010000055.1:0-10728 GCA_037446405.1 Armatimonadota bacterium
CCGGGGCGCCTACGGTGTGATCGTCCCGCTGGTGAACACGCCGCAGGAGGCGCAGGCCGCCGTGGCGGCGGCCAGGTACCCGCCGGAGGGGATCCGCGGCGTGGCCGGGACCCGGATCAGCCGCTACGGCATGGACCTGCCCGACTACTTCGCCCGGTGGAACAGCCAGGTCCTGGTGGTCTGTCAGGTGGAAACCGCCCAGGCGCTGGAGCACGTGGAGGAGATCGCCGCGGTGCCGGGCGTGGACGTGTTGTTCATCGGGCCCAACGACCTCTCGGCGAACCTGGGGTGCTTCCGCCAGTTCGACCACCCGGCGTTCGTGGCGGGAGTGGAACGCATCCTGGCCGCGGCGCACCGCCACGGTATCGCCGCCGGCTACATGGCCGGAAGCGCCGAGGAGGTCCTGCGGCGCATCGACCAGGGCATCCTCTTCGTCGCCGCGGGCAGTGACGCCCGGCTGCTGGCCGGCGCCGCCGCGGCAACCTACGGGAGGATCAGGGAGGGGCTGGCCGAGCGCCTCAAGGTCTCCCCGCGGTAGCTCGCCGCTCTCCCGCGCCCCGCGTGCGCACCGTCCAGGTTTTGTTCAGGTCGGCCTGATAGCGTCTGCCGCGGGGACACGTCGAAGCGGGGAGCGGAGGATGCCCGACCGGAGGGGCCGCCGCAGCTGCGGGCAAGAAGAGTACAGCGCGGGGATCCCGGGCAGATGAGCCGCCAGGCCCTGGAAGAGGTCCTGGCGAGGGCCATGGAGGACGACGGCTTCCGAGAGTGGCTCCTCGCCGCCCCCGCGGAGGCGCTGGACGGCTACGACCTCTCCGCGGAGGAGCTGCAGGCGCTCATCGCCGGAGACCTGCGCAGCGTGCTGCTGGCCATGGGCCGCGAGGGGCGGGGCGGCGAGGTGCCGTGAGGGAGCCCCCGGACCGCGCCGCCTACACGGCCACGCGCTGCTCCAGACGCGCGGTCTCTTTGCTGGGAGCCAGTCCGAGCTCGTGCCCCAGCGCCTAACCTCCCCCGACCTTCTGTCTGCTCCATCGTCCAGGTTTTGTTCAGGTCGGCCTGCTACCGTGGCCGCAACGACGGGGCGCGGGCAGCCCGTGGCTGCGGCCGGAGCACAAGGAGGAAGAGCGATGCAGGACGCCGGGACCAACGAGAACCGCCTTCTGGCGGCACTGGGCTATCCCATCGGCATCATTGCGCTGGTGGTGCTGGTGAGCGACATGAAGCGCCAGCCCTACCTGCGCTACCACGCGGTGCAGGCGCTGGCGCTCATTGCCGCCGGCATCGCCGTCATGTTCGGCTGGTCCATCGTCCTCACCATCCTGGGCGCCGTCCTGCCGTTCCTCTGGCCGCTTGTCTTCCTCACTCCCGTGCTGGCCTTGGGCTGGATTGCCCTAACCATCCTCTACGCCTACCGCGCCTACCAGGGCCAGCGCTTCCAGATCCCCGTGATCAGCCGGCTGGCGTCGCGCTACACGGCGAGCACATAGCCCGGGGAGATTCCCCGGCAGATCATTTCGAGGAGGTGCATGCGACAGTGAACGGTTCCAGGATCATGCTGCTGGTGACGCTGCTCCTGCTGGCGGCCGGAGGCATCCCCTGGCCCTCTGAGGCCTCGGCCGCCGGGGACTCTCGGATCAGCGCCATCACCTTCACCGACAGGACGGAGAACGGGCGGCCCGTGGGCGCGGCGAAGACGTTCGCCGCCGGCACGCGGCGCATCTACGCGGTCTTTCGCTTTGAGGCCCTCCGCGGCCAGGACCGCCTGGAGGGTCGCTGGGAGTCTGGCTCCCAGGAGGTGATGAAGCAGGCGACAACGCTCGCAGAGATCTTCGGCGCGCAGATGCCCACGAACGGGCGGCTGTGGTTCTGGATCCAGTGGGACGACGGCGTGCGGCCCGGAAAATACCGCTTCGAGCTGCGGATCAACGGGCGCTTCGCTCGCGACGGCACGTTCGAGGTCAAAGAGCAGTGACCGCTCCGGTCGGGCCGTCCTCGGGGCAAAGCCTCCAGGCGACTGGGCCGGTGGGGCAGGTGACTCACGGTAGGAACGAGGGTTCATCGCGGGCCCCGACCGAGGGAGGGGAGCGGTATGGGCTGGCTGGAGAAGGTCAAGCAGACGGCGCAGCGCGCGACCGAAGAGATGAAAGAGGCGGCTGGGCGGGCTGCGGAAGGCGCCGGGGAGATGGCGGCGGTCGCCAGGCTCAAGCTGGAGATCCGTAACCTCAACGGCAAGATGGAGGAAGCCCTCGAGGCGATCGGCGCCAAGATCTATGACCTCCACGAATCCGGGCTGACCCTCCCTGCGGAGGTCCAGGTGCTGTGCCGAGAGGCCGATGAGCTCGCCGGCCAGATCAGCGCGAAAGAGGCTGAGATCGCCCGGGTCCGAGCACAGGCGTAGCTTAGCGGCCTCAGCGGCTTGCGGCGTGACTGCCCATGGTGAACGGGCCGGCCGGGACGAAGACGAAGTCGACCCCGGCGATGCTCACGGCGATGGACCCATCCTAGCGGGATGACCTGAACAAGAGCTGGACGACGCAGCCGCCGTTTCCCTTCCCGCAGCAGACCGGTATAATATAGCCCAAATCCCGGCACGTTTTCGGTGTCTGTGACTTCCAACGGCTGTCCGCCCCGCCGCTCGCCACTCGCTCCCACCTGGGAGCCGCTGCCCCGCCGCCTGCTCGCGGGAGGTGGGGCGGTCCTGGCGCTGGCCCTCCTCTGGCCGGTCGCCGTGCGCGGGCACGCCCGGCTGGTGCGCAGCGAGCCGGCGGCTGGGGCCGTGGTCAGGGTCCCTCCCGTGCTGGTCCGGGCCTGGTTCAGCGAGGAACTCGACCCGGCGCGCAGCGTCATCAACGTGCGAGACGCCAGGGGCGCGCTGGTTGGCAGCGGCGGAGTGGATCTCAACGACCTGGAACGCCGGAGCATGGTGGCCGGGCTGAAACCCCTCCGCCCCGGGACCTACACCGTCGCCTGGCAGACCGTCTCCGCCCTGGACGCCGACCTGCTGCGCGGCCGGTTCCGCTTCACGGTTGCGCCCCCTGGGGGTGAGGTGGTGCCGCAGCCGCGCCTTCTCGCGCGCGCCGTGGAGGATCGCTGACGAGGGCCGGCGTGCGCTCCCCCTTTGCGGCGCCGGCGGCGCCGGTGCCGGCGGCGCTAGTGGTGGCACTGACGGCACTGGTGGCGCTGGCTGTGCCGGCCGAAGGTCACGCCATCCTCGAACGGTCGGCGCCTGCCGCGGGCGAGGCGCTGGCCGCCGCGCCCCGGCAGGTCATTCTCCGGTTCAGCGAGCTCCTCGACCGGACGTTCAGCGGGGCGACCGTCCTGGACGGCCAGGGCCGGCAGATCGCGCGGGGCGGCCCTCTTGCTGCAGACCCCCGGGAGCTGCGGGTGGGCCTGCCCGAGCTACCGCCCGGCCGCTACACCGTGCGCTGGCGCGTCCTCTCCGCGGTCGACGGCCACACGACGAGCGGCGCGTTCGTCTTTGCGGTGGGAGAAGCTGTCCCCGCGGGTCTGGGTGGCACGGCCGCAGCCGCACCTGCCACTGGTGACGTGGTGCCGCGCTGGCTGGCGTTCCTCGCGGCGATGCTCCTTGTGGGCAGCCTGCACTTCCAGGTGCTCGTCCTGCAGGGCAGCCTGCGCGGGCTGGATGCCCGGACCGAGGCCGTCGCAGTCGCCGCCACAGGCCCCCCGCTGCGCCGCCTCCAGGCGGGCGCCGCCGCTGCCCTGGTGCTTGCCACCGCCGCGAACTTCGTGCTCACCGCCCTGTCGCTGGGAGGGGGTGCTGTGGCATCGCTTGACCTCGGCCGCCTCAGCGCCCTCCTGCTCACCACGAAAGTGGGCTGGAGCACCGTGACGCTACTCACCTTCAGCGGGCTGCTGCTGGCCTATGCCCGGGTGGCCGCCATCCGCCGCCTTGCTCCCGTGGACCGGGCCGCTGCGGCCGCTGCCACGGTGCTGCCGGCAGGCTTCACCATTTCCTCCCATGCCTCCGGCTCCGGGTGGCTGGCGATGGTTGCCGACTGGATCCACCTCCTGGCCGCGGCGCTGTGGATCGGCGGACTGGCGGCGCTGCTGCTCGTCGTGCGCGCCCTGCGGGCGCCGCGGGAGGGTGAGACCGCTCCAGCGGCGACGGCGGCACCGCCGGTCATGCGGCGCTTCTCCAGGACTGCCGGGGTCTGCCTGGGAGTGCTGCTGCTGACCGGCCTGTACGCCTCCTGGCTGCACCTGCCCGGGATACGCGCCCTGGGCGAAACGCCCTACGGCCGGGCCCTGGCCGTGAAGGGGCTGCTCATCCTCCTCCTGGTGGCCTTGGGGGCGGCGAACCACTTCCTCATCCGGCCGCGGCTGGAGGCCGGAGGCGGGGGGACCGCGCCGCTGCGGCGTCTTGCCTCCCTGGTCGGCGGCGAGCTCATCCTGGGCGCGACGATCCTGCTGGCCGTGGCCGTGCTGACCATCACGCCGCCGGCCCGCAGCACCCTGCCGCAGCCGCCGGGCGAGCCGCTGGTGCTGGCCGGGCTGGCCGGCGACCTCACGGTCCGCCTGACCATCACCCCGGCGCGGCCCGGCCTCAACCGCTACACGGCCGAGGCCACCACCCCCGCCGGCGAGCCCGTCGGCGGTGGCGACTCCCGGCTCCTCCTGCGCGTGAAGAAGCTGGACGAGAACCTGACCCCGGTGACGGTCGCCCTCCAGCCCGAGGGCCTCCGCCACACCGCTGCGGGAAGCGAACTGGCCCTCCCCGGCTGGTGGGAGCTGGAGGTGGTTGTGCGCCGCCGCGGGCGGCTCGACCGCTCCACCACCTTCCCGCTCCTGCTGGGGGAACGGCATCCCCCGACCTCTGACCCCGCTGCAGCAGCGCTGCTGGAGGAGGCCCGCCGGGCGACCAGGGCGCTGCGCGCGTGGCGGGAGACGGAGCAGCTCACCGACGGCAAGGGCAACGTGGTCGTGGCGGACTACGACCTGGTCCCGCCCGACCGCCTGCGCTACCGCACCTCCGCGGGCACCGAGGCCGTGATCATCGGGACCACACGGTTCACGCGGGCGGGCGGAGGCCGCTGGGAGGTGGATACCCTGCCCCAGGCGATTGCCGTCGAGGGGCCCCTGCTGTACATGCGCGGCGCAGAACGGGTCGCCCTGGGACGGCGGGAGCGCTGCGATGGCGAGGAGTGTCAGGTGGTGCTGTGGGACCTCCCCAGCGGGTCCGCCTCCTTCGCCGCCTGGGTCGGGGCCACCACCCGGCGGGTGCACCGCCTGCTCATGGTGGCCACCGCCCACTTCATGACCCTGCGCGCCCGGGACTTCAACGCTCCGGTCGTCATCAGCGCACCGCCCTAGGCGCGTGTCCGGGAAGTTTCGACCGTTCGGCCCGGGACCGCCCGGAACTTCGCGCCAGCGAACCTCTGGAGTGGGCCTGCCGGCCCCCTGCAGGAGGCCGCCGCGGCCGGGCGAAGAGAGACGCGGGCGAACGCGCTCTGACTCCTGCTGACGGAAGGAGCCTCCTATGGTGACGGTCACACGCGCGCGAGCGCTGCTCCTGGCTCTCTCGCTGGCCCTGCTGCTGGCGGCGGCGCCGACGGCGGGACAGCCCGCGACCCTCACCCTGCTGCACTTCAACGACGTCTACCAGCTCGGGCCGGTGGACGGCGGGAAGCGCGGCGGGTTCGACCGGCTGGCCACGGTGGTGGAACAGTACCGGGGCAGGGAGCGTCCCACGTTGCTGCTGTTCGCTGGGGACCTGATCTCGCCATCGGTCGAGTCCTCCATCTTCAAGGGCGCCCAGCTCATCGCCGGGATGAACCAGCTGGGCGTGGATGCGGCCAGCTTCGGCAATCACGAGTTTGACTATGGTCCGGAGGAGCTGGCGGCGCGGATCAGGGAGTCGCGCTTCCCCTGGGTGGCCAGCAACACCTTCACCGGGGGGATGCGGCCATTTCCCGGCGCGCGCCCCTGGCTCCTCCTTCCTGCGGACGGGGTGATCGTGGGGATCATCGGCCTGCTCACCGAGGAGACCGCGGTCGTCTCCTCCCCTGGCCGGACCACCTTCGGCGACCCGGTGGCCGTGGCCCGCGCGGTCGTCCCGATTCTGCGCAGGGGCGGCGCGCAGGTGATCCTGGCCCTCACCCACCAGTTCATCGCCGCCGACCAGGAGCTGCTGCGGCAGGTTCCCGAGATCGACCTGGTCCTGGGGGGCCACGAGCACGATCCGCTGACGGCGACGGTAGGCGGGCGCCTGATCGCCAAGGCCGGATCGGACGCCAAATGGCTGGGCGTCACCCGCCTGGCCCTGGACGGCTCACGGCGGGCCACCCACCAGCTGGTCGAGGTCACCGACCAGGTCCCGCCGCACCCGGCCATGGCCGCCCTGGTGAAACGGTACGCCGACCAGATGAGCAAGGAGCTGGATGTCGTTATCGGCGAGACCACCGTCCCCCTGGACGCGCGGAACAGCACGGTGCGCCAGCAGGAATCCAACCTGGGCAACTTCATCGCCGACGCCATGCGGGCCGCCGTGCAGGCCGACCTGGCCATCACCAACGGCGGGGGGATCCGCACCAACGCCCTCTTCCCCGCGGGCCGCATCACGCGCAAGGACGTCTTCGCCTGGCTGCCCTTCGGCAACATCGTCGTCAAGGTGGCCCTCCCCGGCGCCGTGGTGCGGCAGGCCCTGGAGAACGGGGTCAGCCAGTGGGAGCAGGTGGCGGGGCGTTTCCCCCAGGTGAGCGGCCTGCGCTACACGTTCAACCCCACGCGGCCGGTGGGATCCCGCATCACCGAGGTGCGGGTGGGCGAGCAGCCCCTCAACGATGCGGCGGTCTACACCGTGGCCACCAACGACTTCATGCTGCGCGGCGGCGACGGCTACAGCATGCTGGCGGGCGGCCAGGTGTTGGTCAATCCCGCCGGCGGCCCGCTGATGGTCACGGTGGTGATCGAGGCCATCCAGCGGGCGCGTGCCATCAGCCCGCGCGTGGAGGGGCGGATCACGCTGGTGCGTTGATCCGTCAGGCCCGGGGGAGAGGCCTGATCACCCTGGCGGGCTGAGCCCTCAGGCCCGCAGCCGGGGGTCGAGGGCGTCGCGCAGGGCGTCGCCCAGGACGTTGAAGGCCAGCACGGCCACGCTGATGGCCAGTCCGGGGAAGATGGCCATCCAGGGCGCCCGCTGGACGAAGTCCACGGCGGCGCCGCGCAGCATCAGCCCCCAGGCCGGCGTGGGCTCGGCCACGCCCAACCCCAGGAAGGAGAGCGAGGCCTCCAGCAGGATCGCCTGGCCGAGGAACGCGGTGAGCATCACCAGGTAGGGCGCCGCCACGTTGGGAGACATGTGGCGGAAGATGATCCGCCAGGGCCCCGCCCCGATGGCTCGCGCCGCCTCTACGTACACCATCTCCCGCACCGCCAGGGCACTGGCCCGCACCACCCGCTCGGCCCGCGGGATGAAGGAGAGGGCGATGGCCAGGATCAGGTTCACCGTGCCGGTCCCCAGCAGGGCCACCACCGCCATGGCCAGGATGATGATGGGGAACGCCATGACGATGTCTAAGAGCCGCTGCAGCCACAGGTCCAGCCTCCCGCCGAAGTAGGCGCTGACCACGCCCAGGACGGCGCCCACGGTGGCCCCCAGGAGGGAGGAGCCGAACCCCACCAGCAGGGCCGTGCGGGCACCGTAGAAGATGCGGCTGAGCACGTCGCGGCCAAAGGCGTCGGTGCCGAACCAGTGCGCCCGGCTGGGCCGCTGGAACATGGCGCTGAAGTCGTTGGCCACCGGATCGTAGGGCGCCACCACCCCGGCGAAGGCCCCCACCAGCAGCATGGAGGCGATCAGGACCGCGCCCATCGTGCCCAGGGGATACTTCCGGATGAACCGGGCCAGCGGGTGCCTGCCCGCACGGCCCAGCCGCCGGGAGAGGCGGGTCGTCTCCAGCACCGCGTCGCTGGCCATCAGCCGTACGTGATCCGCGGATCGAGCCACGCGTACAGCACGTCCACCACGAAGTTGGCCAGGATGTAGCCGGTGGCCACGACCAGCATCAGGCCCTGGATCAGCGTGTAGTCCCGCTGGGCGATGGCCTCCACGGTGAGCTTGCCGATGCCGTTGAGGTTGAAGACCTGCTCCGTGACCACCAGCCCGCCGATGAGAAAGGCGAACTCCAGGCCGATGACGGTGACCACGGGGAGCAGCGCGTTGCGCAGGGCGTGGCGGCGGACGATCACCGTCCGCCCCAGGCCCTTGGCCCACGCGGTGCGCACGTAGTCCTCCCGCAGCACCTCCAGCAGCGCGGACCGGGTCATCCGGGTGGCCACGGCGGAGTACCGGTAGCCCACCGCCAGGGCCGGCCAGATGAGCTGCGCCAGGTTGGCCTTGGGGTCCACCAGCAGCGGGGTGAAGATCAGCGGGGGAAGGTAGTTGAAGGCCGAGAGCAGGAAGAGGATGAGCAAGATGCCCAGCCAGAACGACGGGATGGAGAGGCCGGCGACGCTGAAGAGCTGCACGGCCTGGTCGACCCAGCTCCCCCGATACACCGCTGCCAGCGTGCCCAGGGGGATGGCGAGGGCCACCGCGATGAGCGTGGCCATCACGGCCAGCTGCAGGCTGAGGGCCAGGCGGAGGGCGATCTCCTGGGCCACCGGGGCTCCCGACCACATGGAGAGCCCCAGGTCGAGCCGCGCCAGGCCCACCAGGTACCGCAGGAACTGGTCCCACAGCGGCCTGTCCAGCCCCAGCCGGGCGCGCTCCGCCGCGATCACGCCCGGGGTCACGTAGGACCCTCCCAGGACCAGGCGCAGCTCGACGATGTCGCCGGGGACGACGCGCATGAGGAGGAAGATGAGCACCGCGACCGCCAGCAGGGTGGGCAGAATGAGCAGCGCGCGGGTGAGGATGTAGCGACTCACGCCGTCACCCCGGGGCGGAGGGTGCTCCTGTCACTGCGCCTGGCGCAGAGGGCACGGGCGTCACTGGCTCAGCCAGTAGGCCTCCATGTCAGGCTCCACGTAGTGGTTGGTGGTCGTCTTGTACCCCTGCAGCGTCTTCCAGTACGGGATGATGCGCTGCCACCAGAGGACGTACATGGCGTAGGCCTGCTCATCGAGCAGCCGCTTCTCAAACTGGTGAACGAGCCGCAGCCGCTCCGCCTTGTTGGCCGTGCGGCTCTGCCGGAAGTAGAGGGCGTCCAGCTGGCGGTCGATGTAGCCCCCGTAGTTCAGCGGGCTGACGTCGGCGGAGACAAACTTGGCCAGCTGCACGTCCGGGTCGTCCATGAAGTCGCAGGCGAAGTCCACCGAGGCGTCGTAGTCGCCGGCCCGCTGATCCGCCAGGTACTTGGCGGTCTCCTGCTGCACGTGCTGCACGTTCAGCCCGACCTGCCGCCACTGGTCCACCAGGAAGACTCCGGCCGGCTCGTAGGGCATGGCCACCGAGCGGTTCTTCAGCGTGAAGGTGAAGCCCTCGGGGACGCCGGCCTCGCGCAGCAGGCGGCGGGCCTCCTGCCGCGCTGCGGTGATGTTCCGCCCGTACCCTGCCAGCTTGACCAGCTCCGCCTGGGGCATGGCGAACTCGGACCCCGGGCGCATCACGGCACCCACGGGCCCCAGGAAGGCGATCTTGCTCAGGGCCGCGGAGCCGCCCCAGCGATCGACCGCCAGGGTCAGGGCGCGGCGAAACCGAGCGTCGTCGAAGGGCTTCTTCTTGGTGTTGAAGGCCACAATCAGGTTGCAGTTCCAGGGTTGCGACTGGACGGCGATCTTCTCGCCCAGGGCGCTCACCAGTTCGTCGCGCTCGGCGGGCGAGACCCCGCGGAACTCGAGCAGCGCCTGCCCGCTCTTCAGGGCCGCCATCATCGCCGAGCGGCTGCTGATGAACAGCGCCCGGTAGCCGTCGAGGTAGGGCAACCCCGACTTGAAGTAGTCGTCGTTGCGCCGCCCCACCCAGTGCGAACCCCGAACGTACTCC
The DNA here is from genome assembly GCA_037446405.1 of Armatimonadota bacterium. Taxonomy (GTDB): domain Bacteria; phylum Sysuimicrobiota; class Sysuimicrobiia; order Sysuimicrobiales; family Humicultoraceae; genus Humicultor. The sequence goes on from JBBIIQ010000055.1 coordinate 9,944, forward strand.
ACAAACTTGAACGGCCCCGTGCCCATGATGTTGCGCTCGTAGAAAGTGGGGTCACGCTCCAGGATGTCCGCCTTGTACACGAAGTTGAACGGCGAGGCCAGCTTCTCCACGAAGCTGGGGGCGGCGAACTTCAGCCGGAAGATGACGGTCTGCGGGTCGGGCGTCTCGATCCGCTGCACACTCTGGTAGATGACCTGGCGGGCGCTGACCACCCCTTCCTTGGGGAAGATGATCTTGTCGAAGGTGGCCTTGATGTCGCGGGAGGTCAGCGTCGAGCCGTCATGAAACCTCACCCCGCGGCGGATCTTGAAGGTGTAGGTCCGCCCGTCGTTGGAGACCGTCCAGGACTCGGCCAGGTCCCCCACCACCTTGGGGTAGTTCTGGGTGTCGAACTTCACCAGGTAGTTGTAGTGCGGCTTCACCGGGTGGAGCATGGCGAACGTCGTCTCGCGGTGGCCATCGAAGGACGGGGGGAGGGCGGTGACGATGTAGGTCAGGGTGCCACCGCGGCGCGGCTGCTGCGCTACTCCGGGGGCGGCCAGGAGGACGGCGAGCAAGACCGCCAGCGCTACTCTGAGCAAAGCCTCCACCTCCCTGCAGGCGGGAATTTGTTCTCTCTGATTCGTCCGAAGGCAGGAAGACTCCTGGCAGCCCGAGGCCCCGCCCGGGAGCAAGCTGTGCATCCGCAGGCGGAGCAGAAGCGGGATTCAGGCCTCCAGCTCGTCCAGCAGGTGCGGGATTCAGGCCTCCAGCTTGTCCAGCAGGTCGAGCAGGTGCTTCTTCCC
>JBBIIQ010000056.1:0-10635 GCA_037446405.1 Armatimonadota bacterium
CCGCTGCCGCGGTGCTTCGGCTGCCTGCTGACGGCGATCTGCTCCGCCCGCCCCGGGAACCCGCTGCGCGGCATTCCGGGGGCTCCGACCGCGCGCCCTGCCCCCGCGTGAGCCGCAAGCCGAAGGCCGCTGCAACCCCGCAGGCACCGGCAGAGGGGCCCGAGGCCGGGACGGAGCGGCGCTACCTCTGGCCGCGCAAGAACACTCCCGAGCAGATCGCCCAGCGGCAGGCCGCTCTGCGGGCGCTGCCGGGCTGGGACCCCGCCTTCGACTTCATCTGGCGCTGGCCCCTGCCGGCCGAGGAGTTCGCCCGGGCGCAGGAGGCCCTTACGGCGCACACGGTCCTGCCCGTGGCGGTGGTGGGCCCGCTCCGGGTGTCCCTGGGCCGCTACCGCCTGCACCCCGAGAGCGGCCACCCCGTGGAGGAGGGCCGCAGCAGCGAAGAGGTCTACGTGCCCCTGGCGCACACCGAGGGCGGCCTCTCCGCCTCCATGCTGCGGGGCATCACCGCGGTCCACGCCGACGGCGGCGTGCGCACCTTCGTCCTGCACGACCGGATGACGCGCGACTCCTGCTTCGTCTTCCGCACGACGGAGGAGGCGGTGGTCTTCTCGCGCTGGGTGACCGCCCAGGTCCCGGCCATGCGCGCCTGGCTGGGCGACCCGGCCAACCCGCTCTACGCGCAGCAGGTCGGGGGCGTGGCCCGGTTGAGCCGACACGCACGCCTCTGGGAGGTGGACACGCACGTGGTCGGTCCCGCCTGTCACGTCCTCTACCGCTACACCACCGGGGACGCGGTCGGCCTGAACATGATCACCCGCAACTCTCACGCCCTCAACCACGAGTTCATCCTGAAGCGCTTCCCCGCGCAGACCGGGATCCACCCCGTCCGCCTCTTCCTCGAGGCCAACATGGGCGGCGACAAGAAGCCCAGCGCCCTGTACTTCATCAGCGGCGCCCACGGCAAGACGGTGCTGGCCGAGGCCACCATCCGCGAGGAGACGCTGCGCCGCGTCCTGCGCACCACCGCCGACGACCTGGCGGCGCTGGAGCACGTGGGCCTGCACGGCAGCCACGCCAGCGACATGCAGTCGGCGGCGTTCACCCCCGCCTCCGCCATCGCCGCCATCTTCGCGGCGACGGGCCAGGACCTGGGGATGGTGGGGACCAGCAGCATGGCGCACGAGGTGCTGGAGCGCGTCGCCGACGGGGTCCACCTCTCGGTCCGCCTCTCCAGCCTGGAGGTCGGCACCGTCGGCGGCGGGACCGTCCTCCCCTACGCCAGGGCTTACCTCTCCCTTCTGGGCTGCACCGGGCCGGGGAGCGCCTACCGCCTGGCGCAGATCGTCGCCGCCGCCACGCTGTGCCTGGAGCTGTCTGCGTCCGCGGCCATGGCCACCGCAGGCAGCGAGAACTTCGCCACCGCCCACCTCAAGTCCAGCGGACGGACCTGACGCACCATGCGCGCCTTCGCCATCATCAACCCCATCGCCGGGGGCGGCCGCGCGCTGAAGGCCTGGCCCGGGGTGCGGACCCGTCTGCTAGAGGCCGGCTGGCAGGTGGATGAGGCCACCGCGCAGCACCGCGGGCACGAGGTCGAGCTGGCCGCTGCCGCCGCCCGGGAGGAGCGGGAGGTGGTGCTGGCGGTGGGCGGCGACGGGACGGTCCACTGGACGGCGAACGGCCTGCTGGCGGGTGGCCAGCCGCGCACAGCCCTGGCCGTCATCCCCGCGGGCACCGGCAGCGACTTTGCCGCAGCCATCGACCTTCCCCCGCACCCCCTGGGAGCCGCCGAGGCGGTGCTTGGCGGGACGCGTCGCCGCGTGGACGTGGGGCTGGTCCACGGTCGCTACTTCCTCACCATCGCCACCGTCGGCTTCGGCGGCGAGGTGGCCCGGCAGGTCAGCGACTGGTCGGAGCGCCTGCCGGCCCGGCTGAAGACACGGCTGCCCGGGCCGGCGATCTACCTGGCCGGCATCCTCAAGATGCTGCTCGTCTACAGCCCTGTGGACATGGAGGTGACGCTGAACGGCCTCACCCGTCGGCGCCGCCTCTTCATGCTCGGCGTGGGGAATACCTGCCGGGCTGCGGGCGGGATGCGCCTCTGCCCGACGGCCTCCCCTGACGACGGACTCTTCGAGGTCCTTCCCATCGGCGACGTGACGAAGCTGGAGGTGCTGCGCCTGCTGCCCCAGACCTTCAGCGGCCGGCACGTCACCCACCCGAAGGTGGACGTGGAGGTGGCGGCCACCGTTAGTGTGGCCAGCGACCGCCCCCTGACGATCCAGGCAGACGGCGAGCTGATCGGGCAGGTGCCGGCCACCTTCACCACGGTCCCCAGGGCTCTGGAGGTCCTGGCTCCCCCCGCCGGCGGCCCCAAGGAGCCCCCGCAGGCCGGCCGCCCGAGGTGACCTACAGGCCTCCACCCCGCCGCGCCTTCACGCGCCGGGAGCTGGCCGTGGTCGACGCGCACCGGACGCCGCGCCAGGTGCAGCGCTTTCTCAACTCCCTGCGCTACAACCACCACCGCGTAGGCCGGACACTGCGCTCGTTCCGCCAGGTGATCCGGGAAGGCGAGACCCACTGCATGGAGGCGGCGCTGGCGGCGGCGGTGATCCTGGAGCAGCACGGCTACCCGCCCCTGGTGGTCAGCCTGGAGTCGCAGGACCACCTGGACCACGTCCTCTTCGTCTTCCGCCGCCGCGGCCGGTGGGGCGCGGTGGCGCGCTCCCGGGACGCCGGGCTCCACGGGCGCAAGCCGGTCTTCCGCACCATCCGCGACCTGGTCTGGAGCTACTACGACCCGTACGTGGACTTCACCGGAAGGATCACCGGCTACGCCCTGGTGGACCTGCGGCAGGTGACGGCCGACTGGCGGTTCGCCCGGCGGAATATGTGGTGGCTGGAGCGCTACCTCATTCGCTACCCGCACACCCGGCTGCGCTCCTCGGACCGCCGCTACCGGGAGCTGCGCCGCCGCTACGTGGCCTTCCGCCGGCGCCACCCTGAGGCGCCCGCCGTCTACTACCCCGGACGGGAGCGCTGGCTGTAGGTGATCTCCGCGGGGCTGGTCGGCTGCTGCTCCGGGGGCAGCAGCGCCGCGATGGCCTGCTCGAAGCGACGGGTCCAGGCGCGCACCACCTGGGCCGCCAGCCGCCCCTCGACCCGGGGCACGGCGATAGGGGGGCCGATGCGCACGAGGACGGGATGGGGGGTGATCTTCCTGGCCCCCGCCGGCAGGGTGCGGTGGCTGCCGATGATCCCCACCGGCAGCACCGGCACCCCGCTGCGCAGCGCCCAGTAGGCGGCCCCCTCCTCGAACGGCTGCAGCCGCCCGTTCGGGCTGCGCGTCCCCTCCACGAAGACCCCCAGGACACGGCCGCGGCGCAGGACCTCCAGGCCGGCACGGACGGCCTTGCGGTCCACCCGGCCGCGGCGCACGAAAAAGCTGCCCAGCGAGCGGATCCACAGCCTCACCGGCCAGAGGCGGGTCAGCTCCACTTTGGCCGCGAAGGCCACGGGCGCGCTCAGGGCGATGGCCAGCAGCGGGATGTCCACGGCGCTGGCGTGGTTGGCGATGGCGATAAAGGGCGGGCGAGGCTCGTGCTCCCGCCCCTCCACGCGGAAGCCGCAGGCGCGGCGCAAGAACACGCTGAAGAGCATGCGGTTCAGCCTATACCACACCGCCCCGCCTCCGGCACAGCGCCAGCACCTCCTCCACCACCTGCTCCGGGGTCTTGCCCGTGGTCTCCAGCACCACCGCGTCCGCCGCCACCCGCAGGGGAGAGTGCGCCCGCTCCCGGTCCCGCCGGTCGCGCTCCTCCTCAGCCGCCCGCAGCTCCTCGAACGGCACCTCCACCCCCCGCTGCCGTAGCTCGGCATGGCGGCGCCGGGCGCGCTCCTCGGGCGTGGCGCTCAGGAACACCTTCACGTCGGCGTCGGGAAAGACCACGGTGCCGATATCCCGTCCCTCCATGACCACACCTCCCGCAGCCCCGATCTGCCGCTGCCGGGCGACCAGGGCCTGGCGCACCGGCGGGTGGGTGCTCACCCGGGAGGCGGCCTCGCCCACCTCCGGCGCCGCCACCGCCTCGGTCACGTCCTCGCCGCCGACGATGAAGCGGGTGCCCCGGGAGGTCTCGCGGAATTCCAGGTCCAGCGTGCGCGCAATCACCGCCAGCGCCGCCGCGTCCTCCAGGGGGATGCCCCGGCGCAGCGCCTCCCGGGCCACCGCGCGGTACATCCAGCCGGTGTTGATGTAGCGCAGGCCCAGGGCCTGCGCGACCGCCCGGGCGACGGTGGACTTTCCCGCTCCCATCGGTCCGTCGATGGCCACGATCAGCCGGCGGCCTCCTGCATCCGGCATCGCCGTCCAGGGACTTCCCCCACCCGCCGCGACCCTCCTGCCCAGGACCGTCACGTGCGGCCGGCCGGTGAGCGGGTGCGGCCGCACCAGGACGGCCGCCCCGTACACCTGTTGCAGCGCCTCCGCGGTGAGCACCTGCTGCGGGGGACCTGCCGCCACGATCCGTCCCCGTTCCAGCAGTACCAGCGTGCGGCAGTACATCGCCGCCAGGTTGAGGTCGTGCAGCGCCGCCACCAGCGTCAGGCCGCCCTGGTTCAGCTCGGCCAACAGGTCCATGATCTCCAGCTGCACGGCGATGTCCAGGTGCGCCGTCGGCTCGTCCAGCAGCAGGATGCGGGCGTCCTGCGCCAGGGCCCGCGCGATCAGCACGCGCTGCCGTTCGCCGCCGCTCAACGTCTCCACAAGACGCCCGGCGAGGTGCGCGACGCGCGCCCGGCGCATGGCCGCGGCGGCGTACTCCCGGTCGCGGTCGCTGACAGGCCCCACCCGCCGCAGGTGCGGCGTCCGCCCCATCAGCACCGCCTCTTCCACCGTGAAGCCAGCGGGAGGCCCTTCCACCTGCGGCACCGTGGCCACCAGCCGGGCCCGCTCGCGCGGGGGCAGCGCCGCCGCGCTCTGCCCCTCCACCAGCACCGCCCCGGAGGACGGCGGAAGCGTCCCGGCCACGGCCCGGAGCAACGTCGTCTTGCCGGCGCCGTTTGGCCCGATCACGCCGGCAAACTCCCCGCGGGCGATCTCCAGGGTGACGCCGTCCAGCGCCGCGGCGGCGGCGAAGCGCACGGTGGCCCCCGCAAGGACGATGAGCGCCTGGCCGGCGGGGTTCACCGCGGGAAGGCCCCCGGGTGGAGGATGTGGGCGATCCGCTCCAGGCCGTCCACCAGCCGCGGCCCGGGGCGGGAGACGAGGTCGGCATCCAGCTCGTGGACGCGGCCGCGGCGGACGGCGGTCACCTGCGCCCACCCCGGGCGGGTGACCAGGCGCCGTCGCCCGGGGTAGGTGAGGAGGATGATCTCGGGGTCGCGGCGGATGACAGCTTCCGGCGCCACCTGCGGCCATCCGCCGAGGTCGGCGAAGAGGTTGCGCCCGCCTCCCCGCCGCACCAGGTCGTCGATGAACGTCCCGGCCGCCGCCGTCTGCAGCGGCTGGTCCCAGATCTCCACGTACACGCGGGGGCGGGACCGCCCGCGCACCCGCCGCTGCACCTCCGCCACCCTGGCCTGCAGGCCGGTGACGAGCCGCTCCGCGGCCGGGGCGCGCCCCGTGACGCGCCCCAGGAGGAGGATCTGGGCGAAGGTTTCCTCGAGGCTGCGCGCTTCCACGGCGAGGACGGGCAGGCTCAGCCGGATCAGGCGCTCCAGCTGCCCCTGCTGCAGGCTGGCCACCCCCACCACCAGGTCGGGGCGCAGCGCCAGGATGCGTTCCGCGTTCAGGATGACCCCACCGACGCGCGCCTTCCCCCGCACCCCTTCGGGCGGGTAGTTATCGGCGTCGCCGATGCCGACCACGCGCCGGCCCAGCCCCAGGGCAAAGAGGATCTCGGTGACGCTGGGGGCCGTGGAGACGATCCGCTGCGGGGGCCGGGGCACGGTCACGGCGCGCCCCAGGGCGTCGCGCACCATCAGGGGGAAGCCGGGCACCGCGGCGGCCGGCACAGCGGCGAGCAGCCCCACCAGCGCCGCGGCGCCGGCGCACAGGGCAAGCGCCCGCCAGGAGAAGCCCCTCATCAGCCGAAGTATACGCCAGCCATGGGTCTGATCACCGTGGAGGACTTCCAGCGGGTGGAGATGCGGGTGGGACGCATCGTGCAGGTGGATGACTTTCCCGCAGCCCGCAAACCATCCTACCGCCTGCTCATCGACTTCGGCCCCTACGGCGTGCGCCGCTCCTCGGCCGCCGTCCGCCCCTTCTACACCCGGGAGGAGCTGCTCGGCCGGCAGGTCGTGGCGGTGACGAACTTCCCGCCGCGGACGATCGCCGGGTTCGAGAGCGAGGTGCTGGTGCTGGGGGCGGTGGAGGGCGACGGGCGCGTCGTCCTGCTGCGCCCGGACGCCGAGGCCGAACTGGGGGCGAGAATCGCGTGATCCCGGATCGCATCCTGCGCAGCTTCAGCGCCCTGCCCGAGGAACTGACCGGCCTGTGCCGGCCGCACTCTTGGGCCGAGCTGACGACCCCTCCCGGCGAGGGGATGCGCTCGATCCGCGACATCCTGGTGCACATGATGGGGGCCGAGTACAGCTGGATCCAGACCGTGGTGCTGCGGGCGCCACGCCGGCGCTACCGTCCGGAGGAGTTCGAGGATCTGGACGCCATCCTCTCGGTCTGGCGTCCCCAGCGGGAGGCCACCGTGGCGCTGGCGGCCGGGCTCAGCCCCGCGGAGGCCAGCTCTCGCCGTCCCTTCCCATGGGATCCCACCCAGACCGCCAGCGTGGAGGAGATCATCTGGCACGTGGTGACGCACGAGCAGTACCACCGCGGGCAGGTCTTCACCCGGCTGGCCCTGCTCGGCCGGCAGGACCTCCCGGACCAGGACCTCCTCCGCTAAGGCGGGCGCGGAGCCGGTCAAATCCGCCCCGGGCGCAGCAGCAGGACGAGGAAGCCCCCCAGGATGAGCAGGAGGGCGACGATGCGCTCTCCGGTCTGCGTCAGCAGATCGATATTGCGGATCAGCAGGTAGACCCCGCCCAGCAGCAGGATCACGCCCAGCATGCGCATGCGCCGGGCTTCCGGGTCCTCCTGCCCGTGCTCCTGCGGGAGCAGAGGGTCGGTGACCACCTGCGCTGGCGGCTCCTCCGGGACGACGAGCAGCATCACCAGGTAGATGAGGACGCCGGTCCCGCTCCAGAGGCTGAGCAGGACGAACGCCAGGCGGATTGGCGTGGGGTCGACGCCGAGGTAGCGGGCCAGGCCGCCGCAGACGCCGGCGATCCAGCGATCCTCCCTGGACCTGTAGAGCCGCCTCAGTTCCATCTCCCCGTCTCCAGCCGCGGGCCAGCGCCGTCACCCGCGGCGTTCCGCCTGCGCCGCCCGCTCCAGGATGCGCCGGGCCTGGCGGACCACGGGCGCGTCTACCATGCGCCCATCCACTATGATCACACCGCGCGGCGCCGCCTCATAGGCCCCGACGGCCCGGCGCGCCAGCAGGCTGCGCATCCAGAGGAGGACCTGCCGCCACAGCGGCCGGGCCCGCACCTCCTCTACGGCCAGCAGCGGGACCCGCACGGCGAGGCGCCCGTCGGCGTACACCGCCAGGTCGCCGACCGCCGCTCCCCGCGATATGGGGAGCTGCAGGTCGGCACGGAGTCGGGCCACCGAGCGCAGGGCGGCGCCCCGCGGGGCGACCACGTACACGTCCTCCGGTGCCGCGGCGATCACCCTCCCCTCGGCCCCGGGAAGGGCGGCCAGCGTCAGCATGGCGCCCCCGGCGGCGATGCGCACCAGGTGGAACCGGGCGAACCCGTACTCCAGGAGGCGAGCCGCGTCTCCGAAGACGTCGGCGCTGTCCAGCACCACAGCGATCAGTTGCCAGCCCGCCCGCGTGGCCGAGGCCACCAGGCTCTGTCCCGACTGGGGGATCCACCCCGTCTTCACGCCGTCCGCCCCGGGGAAGGTCCACAGCAGCCGGTTTCGGTTCACCACCACGCGGGCCGGCAGCCCGGGGCGCAGCCAGGTGAACGTCTGCCGCCGCACCAGCGCCGCGACCTCCTGCCGGCGCAGGGCGGCGCGGGTGATCAGAGCCAGGTCCCGCGCCGTCGCCACGTGCTGTGGATGGTAGAGGCCGTGGGGAACGACGAAGCGGCTGCGACGCGCTCCCGCCGCGCGGGCTCTGCGGTTCATCAGGTCGACGAAGCGCTCCACCGACCCGGCGGCGGCCTCCGCCAGGGCCACCGCCGCGTCGTTGGCCGAAGCCAGCAGCAGCGCCGCCAGCAGGTCGCGCACCGGCCACCGCTCCCCGACCTCCAGGCCGATGGAGGAGCCGGACCGCTGCTCCGCAGCGCGCCGGGAGATCGGCACCAGGTCGTCGAGGCGCAGGCGCTCCAGGGCGACCAGCGCAGTCAGGATCTTCGTGGTGCTCGCCGGGGGCCGGGGAAGGTCCGCCGCCCGGGCGTAGAGCACGGCGCCGGTGCGCGCGTCCATGAGGACGGCGGAGGTGGCAAGGACGGGCGGAGGAGGTGGGGCGGCGCCGAGGGCCGGCACCGCCTCCCCCGGCGCGGCGAGTACCGGGGGAGGCGCCATGAGCGCGGCCAGCAGGGCAACGACGACGGGTCCCCGGTGCAGCCTCATCGCTCCTCACTTCCAGCTTCCCCCGTCTCGGCGGGTGCGACCGCGGGAGGCGGGCCGCCCAGCGCGTCGAGCGGCGGTAGGTCGCTGAGGTCGCGCAGCCCGAAGTAGCGGAGGAAGGCTTCGGTGGTGCCGTAGAGGATGGGCCGGCCCACCGTGGGCTTGCGGCCGACGGCCTTGATCAGCCGCCGCTCCTCCAGGCGCTCCAGGATGTGCTCGCTGCGCACACCACGTAGCGCCTCGATCTCCGGCCGGGTGATGGGCTGGCGGTAGGCGACGATGGCCAGGGTCTCCAGCGCCGCCTGGGAGAGCGGCTCACGCCCCGCCGCTCCCAGGTAGCGGCGTACCGCATCGGCGTAGGCCGGCCGCGTGCCCAGCTGGTAGCCGCCGGCCACCTCCTGCACCTCCAGCCCACGGCCGGCGTACTCCTGCCGCAGCAGGGCCACGGCGGCGGCGACCACATCGGCGGGCGCCTGCACCGCATCCGCGAGCTGGTCGAGACGGACCGGTTCCCCGCTGACCAGGAGCACGCACTCGATGGCGTTGGCCGCCTCCCGGATGCGGGGATCGGTCATCCGGCCTCAGCTCCGGTCCGGTCCTCCTGCGGGGTGCGGGCGTAGATGCGGATTGTGGCGAAGCGGGCCTCCTGCACCACCCGCACGCGCAGCAGGCGGACGAGCTCCAGCAGGGCCAGAAAGGTGACGACGATCTCCAGGCGGGTCGCCTCCGCCGGGAAGAGGGCGTCAAAAGGCACCCCCTGGGGATGCGCCGCCAGCAGCGCCAGGATGGCGGCCATCCGCTCGGCCACGGTGATCCCTTCAGGAGGGATCTCGGCGCCGCGCTCCTTCCCCCGCGCCAGCACCTCCTGGAAGGCACGCCACAGGTCGGTGAGGGCGATACCGGACAGTAGAGGCTCGTCGGGCTGCTCCGGGAGGCGCAGGAACACCCGCTGCTGGTAGGCCTCCAGCGTGCGCAGCGCCGTGGCCACGTCCCTGAACGCCCGGTAGGCCGCCAGCCGCTCCTCCAGCAATTCCTCCAGTTGCCCGGCATCCTCCGCCGCCTCCTCCGCCGGCGGGGGCTGCGGCAGCAGGGCCCGCGCCTTGAGCTCGATCAGGGCGGCGAGTAGCCAGATGGTCTCCGTGACGTCGTCCGGGTCGAGATCCTGGCGCGTTCGGGCCAGGTACTCCGCGGCGATGTCCCCAAGGGGAAGAGCCGCCAGGTCCACCTGCCCGTCCTGGGCCAGGCGGAGGAGCTGGTCCAGCGGACCTTCAAACGTGGCGGTGCGGACGATGAACGGATCGGGTCGGGTGCTGGTCACGGTGGACGACGGCCGCTGCGGGCGGCATGCACCTGGTTAGGTACGGTGCGCGGCCGGAAAATCCCTGCGCACACGCGGGGCGAGGGCTCACACCCCGCCCAGCCCGGTGGCCACCTGCACCAGCCACAGCAGCGGGGGCAACACCAGCAGGTCGGTAACGCGGAAGTAGATGAGGGCGATCAGGATGAGGACGCCGTAGGTCTGCAGGCGGGCATAGGCGATCCCCAGCCGCCCGGGCAGCAGGCCGATCATGATCTTCGACCCGTCCAGCGGCGGCACGGGGATCAGGTTGAAGACCGCGAGGACGGCGTTGATGAAGACGATGACCAGCAGCGGCCGCCCCAGCGGGCCCGCCGCCGTCACCAGCCCCAGCTTGAACGGCAGCCCGAAGAGGATCGCCAGGACCACGTTGGCCGCCGGCCCCGCCGCGGCCACAGTGATCAGCCCGCGCCGCCAGTCCGGGAAGTACGCCGGGTCGATGGGTACCGGCTTCGCCCAGCCGAACCCCGTCAGGAGCAGGAGGATAGTGCCCAGCGGGTCCAGGTGGGCGAGGGGGTTGAGGGTCAGGCGCCCGGCGCGGCGCGGCGTCGGGTCCCCCAGCCGGTCGGCGGCGTAGCCGTGGGCGAATTCATGGAAGGGCGCGGCGATCAGCAGCGCCACGGCGCGGAAGACC
>JBBIIQ010000057.1:0-10565 GCA_037446405.1 Armatimonadota bacterium
GGGCCATCCTCTCGGGGATCGCCGATGTGCGTGAGGCGGACGTGCGACGCGCCGTTGACGGCGCGGGGCTGCGCCTGCTCCAGGTGGCCGCCGCAGGCGAGTGGCGCGCCCTCCTTTGGGCCGCGGCTGGACCGTGACCCACCGGTTCCTGGTCTCCCCGGGCGTCCTGCAGGGGGAGCGGGTTGTCCTCCCGCCGGCGGAGTCACGCCACGCGGCGACGGTGCTCCGGCTGCGGCCCGGCGAGCGGGTGGTCGTCTTCGACGGCCGGGGCGAGGAGGCGGACGTGGAGCTGACTGCGGTCAGCCCGCGCGCTGTGGCCGGGCGGGTCGTGGCCAGGCGGGGCGGCGTCCGTCCCCCGCTCGTCATCACGCTCGTGCAGGGTGTGCCCAAGGGCAGCAAGATGGACACCATCGTCCGCATGGGCACCGAGGTGGGGGTGGCGCGATTCATACCGGTCCTCACCCGGCGGTCGGTGGCCCGTCCGGCGGCGGCTCGCGTCGAGCGCTGGCGGAGGATCGCCGCCGCGGCGGCGAAGCAGAGCGGCCGCAGCACCGTCCCTCGGGTGGACGCCCCGCGGCCCCTGGAGGAGTTGTGGCTGGAGCTGGCCGGCTCCCTGATCCTCCTGCCGTGGGAGGGGGAGCGCAGCCGCTCCCTGGGGGAGGTGCTGCGGGCGCACGCTGGGGTCACCGCGGTGACCATCTGCATCGGTCCCGAAGGCGGGTGGAGCGAGACGGAGGTGTGCACCGCCGTCACCCACGGGGCACACCCGGTGTCCCTGGGGCCGCTGCTCCTGCGCACCGAGACGGCGGGCCTGGTGGCCGCGGCGATGGTCCTCTACGAGCTGACGCTACGAGAGTAGCCGGCGCGCCGTTCATCCGACGCCTTCCCCGCGGCCCCCGGAGCGGCGAGGATGGGGGTGTGAGAGGGGGGATGGCGGTGTGCCGGGGAGGGTGAGGCAGGTCGTCAGGGTTCAGCAGCACACTGTACGGCGATGGCTGCTCTGGAGTCTGGCGGCGGTGGCGGGCGGGGCCGGGCTCGCCCGGGCCGTCTTGCTTGGCTATCGGTACGGCTGGACGGGCTTTCCTCAGAGGACGCTGTGGGACTGGCTGGAGCTGCTGGGCATCCCGCTGGTCCTGGCCGTGGGCGGGGCACTCCTCAGCGCGGCGCAGCGGCGCAGCGAGCGAAGAATCGAAGCGACGCGCCTGCGCGAAGGCCTGCTGCAGGAATACCTCGACCGGATGACACAACTCCTCCTTGAGGGGAGGGTGTATGCCGCGGATGCCGCTGCCGAGGTGCGGGCTGTGGCGCGGGCACGCACGCTGACCGCCTTGCGCCGCCTCGACGGAACCCGAAAGGGGCTGCTGCTGCGATTCCTCCAGGATGCGGGGCTGGTGCGGCGCACACCCGGGTCCGCCTCCGAGGCGGTGGTCAATCTCAGGGGCGCGGACTTGCGGCAGGCCAACCTCAAGGGCGCTGACCTGAACAAGGTCGATCTCACTGAGGCCGACCTCAGCGGCGCGCAACTGAGGCGGACCGACCTCAACCGGGCCATGCTGAGCCGGGCGGATTTGCGTGGCGCAGATCTGACCCGGGCTGACCTCAGCGAAGCCACGCTGAACGACGCCAGGCTGGACGGGGCGACGCTTGGCGGGGCGAATCTGATCGAGGCTGGTCTGGGCGGCGCGCGGCTGGAGCAGGCGAGGCTGGAGGAGGCTGATCTGACCAAGGCCCGCGCCGAGGGGGCGGTCCTGCGGGGTGCCGTGCTCCTCCGGGCCCGGCTCAATCGCGCCCGCCTGCACCGGGCGGACCTGGCTCGAGCAAACCTGCGGGAGGCCGACCTCAGTGAGGCCGACCTGCGGGAGGCGGTTCTTCACGGGACCGACCTGAGCGCCGCAGATCTCAGCCGGGCCGATCTGGCCCAGGCTAATCTCGAAGGCGCCCTGCTCCACAGAGCTGATCTCAGCGAGGCAAAGCTGCGAGGTGCGGCCGTGAGCGCGGCCCAGATCGCTCAGGCGCGCAACCGCGATGTCAGCGAATCTCCCTAGCAGGGTGCTGAAAATCGAATGGTTGTGAGACCACTTCCAGGTGGACTTTCGGGAAGTTCGGGTCTAGATCGACAGGCGATGGGAAGATGTTGATGCAGGATGTGGCCGATAGGCGTGTGGCGCAGGCGGCTGCGGCTGCGAGCCCGGGTGTCACTCATCGTCGTGACCACCCTGGTGGTCCTGCTTTCCGGGGCCACGGCGATCCGGGCTCTGGAGGAGTGGCGCGCGGTCATGGTCGAGTACGAGCGGCTCGGCTTCTTCGTCGCCCGCGCCATAGCCGCGCTGGTCGTCCACGAGGGGGGAGTGACGGACTCAGGCCGCCTGCAAGACCTGATCGCCCGGTTCGGGCAGCATCCCGGAGTCGCCGACGTTCTCGTGGTGGACAGGAACTTCCGGATCGTCGCCGACGCCCATCCCGCGGAGGTGGGCCTGACCTACCGGGGGCCGGACGTGGTGGCGGCCATCACCGAGGGGCGCGAAGCCACAGAGATCAAGCGGTATGCGGGACGACCCGTCCTCGACGTGGTCGTCCCCATCCGGGAAGACCACCGCGTCACAGGCGCGCTCGAGGTGGCCCTTGAGCTGGCGCCCGCGGAGGCGCGGCTCGTGGCCTTCCTGTGGCGAGGCGCGGGGCTCACCCTGCTGGTCGCCGCGGTCACCGCCGCGGTGCTCATCGTCATCCTCTCGGCCGTCGTCGTTGAGCCGATCGCTGCACTCGCCCGCCGCGTGGGTCGACCAGCAGCCCCTCACGGGCCTGCCCGGCAACCAAGCGATCCAGCGCGAGCTGCGGCGGCGTCTGGCGGCCGGGGCGTCCTTCGTCGCTCTCTACGTCGACGTGGACCGCTTCAAGGCCTACAACGACCGCTACGGCTTTGCTCGCGGTGACACGCTGATCTGCCACGTGGCGGAGTCGCTCAGGCAGGCGCTCCGGGCCTGCGGGCAGCCGGAGGACTTCCTCGGCCACGTGGGCGGGGACGACTTCGTCCTGGCCGTGGCCCCCGAGCGCGCCGAGGCCATCGCCGCCGACGCCATCCGGCGGTTCGAGACGGGGCTGGGTCGTCACGTCGACCCGGCGGACTTCGCGCGCGGGTACGTGGAGGTCGCTGACCGCCGGCGCAGGCCGGTCCGGGTTCCCCTCCCTACGCTCACGATTGTGGGGGTCCCGGTGAGCGGATCGGGGGAGTGGAACCTCCTGAAGCTGGGAGAGGCGACGAGTGAGCTGAAACTCTCCGCCAAGCGCCGGCCCGGAAGCAAGTTGGTCATGGACCGACGTGGCGCAGGAACGCGGCCCGAACCCCGCGCCCCGTCTGAAGCCTGATCCTGGAGTCCGAGCAGGGAAGGACCACGCCTGCGTCACCCCCACGTCCGCGCCCCTGGCCTCGCCCTAGGCCCTTGCGCCTGCCGTCGCGACGTTGACCTCGAGACCATCTTGCAAGATGATTCATAATCTTGTAAGATTTATTCAAAAGCCCTCCTGGAGAAGCGGTGTGCTCAACGTCAGCGTGATCGGAGCGTCGGGGTATGGCGGCGGCGAGGTGGTGCGCCTGCTGCTGGGCCACCCCCAGGTGCGGCTGCGCCACCTGGTGGCGGAGACGCGGGCGGGGGAGCTGTTCGCCGAGGTCTTCCCCAACGTCCGGGGTTTTATCCACGAGCGCACCGAGGCTCTGGACCCGGAGGCGGTGGCCGCGGACTCGGACGTGGTCTTCCTAGCGCTGCCCAACGGCGTGGCCATGTCCCTGGTGCCGCGCCTGGGGGACGGGGTGAAGGTCATCGACCTGGGGGCGGACTTCCGCTTCCGCTCGCCGCAGGCGTACGAACGCTGGTACCGGACGGCGCACAGCGCGCCGGCCCTCCTGGAGGAGGCGGTATACGGCCTGCCGGAGCTGCACCGCGCCCAGATCCGGCGCGCCCGCGTCGTCGGCAACCCCGGCTGCTACCCCACGGCGGCGCTGCTGGCCATGGCGCCGCTGCTGCAAAGCGGCCTAGCCCGCCCCACGGGCATCGTCATCGACGCCAAGTCGGGCGTCTCCGGTGCGGGGCGCGCCGCCTCCAGCCGCACCCACTTCTCCGAGGTCAATGAGAACGTCTTCGCCTACTCCACACCCGGACACCGGCACAGCGGGGAGATCGAGCAGGAGCTGCGCGCTCTGGCGGGGGAGGCCGGCTTCACCTTCACGCCGCACCTGGTGCCCATGACCCGGGGCATCCTGGCGACGGTCTACCTGCAGCCCACGCGGCCGGTGAGCCGGGAGGAGGCGGAGACGGCGCTGCGCGAGGCGTACAGCGGCGAGCCCTTCGTCCGCGTGCTGGACGGGGAGAGCCTGCCCCAGACCAAGGCGACCTTGGGGAGCAATTTCTGTGACGTCGCCGTGCGGGTGGACGCCGCCAGCGGGGTGCTCGTCGCGTTTGGCGCCATCGACAACCTGATGAAGGGCGCGGCCGGGCAGGCGGTGCAGAACATGAACCTGCTGTGCGGCTTCCCCGAGGAGCTGGGGCTGCGCGCCCCGGCGCTCTTCCCATGAGTGCGCGCGTGCTGCCCGGGAGCGTCACCTCGGCGCGCGGCGTGCGCGCCGCTGGCGGGCACTGCGGCATCAAGCCGGAGCGGCCCGACCTGGCGCTGGTGGTCACCGACGCCCCGGCTGCTGCGGCCGCCTGCTTCACCACCAACCGGGTGCAGGCGGCGCCGGTCCTGGTGAGCCGGGAGCAGATCCGCAGCGGGCGCGCCCAGGCGGTGGTGATCAACAGCGGCAACGCCAACGCCTGCACGGGAGCCCGGGGGCTGCGCGACGCCTGGGAGATGGTGGAGCTGGCCGCGGGGGCGCTGGGGATCGCCCGCGAGCTGGTGCTGGTGGCCAGCACGGGAGTGATCGGTGTGCCCTTGCCCATGGAGCGGCTGCGCGCGGGGATCCCCTCGCTGGCGGCCGCGCTGGGGCCGTACGGTGAGCGGGCCGCGGAGGCCATCCTGACCACGGACGCCTTCGTCAAAACCGGCGCGGTGCAGCTGGAGATCGGCGGCCGGGGCGTGACCCTGGGGGGCATGGCCAAGGGCGCCGGGATGATCCACCCGCGGATGGCCACCACCCTCGCCGTGGTCACCACCGACGCGGTCGTGGCTCCGCCCCTGCTGCAGCGGGCGCTGCGCGCCGCCGTGGAGCGGTCCTTCAACCGCATCAGCGTGGACGGCGACACCAGCACCAACGACACCATCTTCCTGCTGGCCACCGGCGCCTCCGGCGCGCCGCCGCTGCGCTCGCCGCAGGATGCCGGGTTCGCCGCCTTCCAGGACGCCCTGCAGGCGCTGACCGGTCACCTGGCGCGGCTGGTCGTCCGCGATGGGGAGGGGGCCACCAAGGTGGTCGAGGTGGTGGTCGCCGGGGCAACCAGCGACGAGGACGCGCGGCGCGCCGGCGAGGCCGTGGCCACCTCGCCGCTGGTGAAGACCGCCCTGCACGGCATGGAACCCAACTGGGGACGGATCCTGGCCGCCGTGGGACGCTCCGGGGCTGAGGTGGATCCGGCACGGGTGGCGGTGACCGTCGGCGGCGTGCGCCTGGTGGAGGGAGGGGTGGGGTACGGCGAGCGGATGGCGGCCGCCGCGGAGGCGATGCGCGCCTCCGAGTTTCGCATCGAGGTCGACCTGGGCCTGGGCGAGGGGGCCTGGAGCGGGTGGACCTGCGACCTCACCGAGGCGTATGTGCGGCTGAACAGCGGGTACATGACATGAACGCCGACAGCAAAGCTGCAGGGAACCCCGAACGTGCCGCCGCCGTCGCCGCCGAGGGAGCGCTGATCGCCCGCGGGCTGCAGTACGTGGGCGCCTGGCGCGGGCGCACCGTCGTCGTCAAGTACGGCGGCAGCGTGCTGGCGCACTCTGCGGGCACGGTGGTCGAGGACCTGGTGCTGCTGCAGGCGGCGGGGATCCACCCCGTCCTGGTGCACGGCGGCGGGCCGGAGATCTCGCGCCTGCTGGAGCGGCTGGGGCACACGCCCCGCTTCGTGGACGGCCTCCGCGTCACCGACGCGGAGACGCTGGAGGTCGTGGAGATGGTCCTCTCCGGGCGGGCGAACAAGGCCCTGGTCGGCCGGATCATCCATGCCGGGGGCAACGCGGTGGGCCTCTCCGGCCGGGACGGGCGTCTCTTTGCCGCCTCACCGCTGCGCACCCCGCCCGGTCTGGGGCGCGTGGGGCAGATCACGGCAGTCCACCCCGAGATCGTCCACCTGCTGACCGGGAGCGGCTACATCCCCGTGATTGCTTCCGTCGGCGGCGATGCGGCCGGCGAGGCCCTCAACCTCAACGCCGACCACGCCGCGGCCGCGCTGGCCCAGGCCCTGGGTGCCAGCAAGCTGATCATGCTCACCGACGTGGAGGGCGTCTACCGCGAGGCCGACGGCCGGCGGGAGCTGCTCTCGGTGCTCACCGTGGAGGAGGCGCGGGCGCTGGTCGCCGAGGGCGCCATCGCCGGAGGGATGATCCCCAAGGTGGAGGCGTGCCTGGCGGCCATCCAGGGCGGCGTCGCCTCCGCCCACATCATTAACGGTGAGGTGCCGCACGCCCTGCTGGTGGAGCTGTTCACCGAGGAGGGGGTGGGCACCATGCTGGTGCCGCAGCGGAGGAACGGATGACGACGCGCACCGAGGCCGTGGCCAGGCTCAGCACGGAGGTGCTGATGCCCACCTACCGCCGGGCGCCCGTGGCCTTCGCCCGGGGCGAAGGGGTCCGCCTCTACGACCTGGAGGGACGGCCCTACCTGGACTTCGTCGGCGGGATCGCCACCAGCAGCCTGGGGCACGCCCACCCGCGGCTGGTGCGGGCGATCGCCGAGCAGGCGGCCCGCCTGCTGCACGTGAGCAACCTCTACCTCATCCCCGAGCAGGCGGAGCTGGCGCGCTGGCTGACCACCCGCAGCGGGCTGGATCGCGCCTTCTTCTGCAACAGCGGTGCGGAGGCCAACGAGGCGGCGATCAAGCTGGTGCGTCGCTTCCACCACGCCCGTGGCAGCGGCCGCTTTGAGATCGTCGTGGCGGCGGGGGCGTTTCACGGCCGCACCCTGGCCACCCTGGCGGCCACCCCGGTGGCCCGCTACCAGGAGGGCTTTGGGCCCCTGCCTGAGGGATTCCGCGTCGTCCCTTTCAACGATCCCGGCGCGCTGGCCGCCGCCGTCACCGCGCACAGCGCGGCCATCATGCTGGAGCCGGTGCAGGGGGAAGGGGGCGTGCACCCCGCCACCCCGGAGTTCCTCGCCGCCGCCCGCGCCCTGTGCGACGCTCAGGGGCTGCTGCTCGTCCTGGACGAGGTGCAGACCGGGATAGGGCGGACCGGGACGCTCTTCGCCTTTCAGGGGTATGGGGTGCAGCCGGACATGGTCACGCTGGCCAAAGGGCTGGGCGGGGGGGTACCCATCGGCGCGCTGCTGGCGCGCGGCGAGGTGGCGGAGGCCTTCCAGCCGGGCACCCACGGGTCCACCTTTGGCGGCAACCCGCTGGCCTGTGCGGCGGCGCTGGCGGTGGTGCAGACGGTGGAGGAGGAGAGTCTGGCGGCGCACGCGGCGGCCATGGGCGAGATGCTGCAGGAGGGACTGCGCCTGCTCGGCCGGCGCAGCGGGGCTATCAGCGCCGTGCGCGGCCGCGGGCTGCTGGTGGGGGCGGATCTGGACCGGGAGGCGGCCCCGGTGGTGGACGCCTGCCGCGCTCGCGGGCTGCTGGTCAACGGGGTGCAGCCGCAGACGCTGCGCTTTGCCCCGCCGCTGGTGGTCGGCGCGGCGGAGGTGCAGGAGGCGCTGACGATCCTGGAGGCGGCGCTGCAGGCGACACCGGCGGCGCAGGAAGGAGAGGGACGATGAGAGGGGAGGGAGTCGTGCGCAAGGCGGTACTGGCCTACTCGGGCGGGCTGGACACCTCGGTGATCATCCCCTGGCTGCGGGAGACCTACGGCTGCCAGGTGGTGGCGGTGATCGCCGACGTCGGCCAGGGTGAGGACCTGGAGGCGGTGCGGCAGAAGGCGCTGCACTCCGGCGCTGCTGCCGCGCACGTCGTGGATATCAAGGAGGAGTTCGTTCGGGAGTTCGCCTTTGCGGCGCTGCGCGCCGGGGCGACGTACGAGGGCCGCTACCTGCTGGGCACCGCCCTGGCCCGGCCGGCCATCGCCCGGGCGCAGGTGGCGGTGGCGCTGGAGGTGGGGGGCGACGCGCTGGTGCATGGCTGCACCGGGAAGGGCAACGACCAGGTGCGCTTCGAGCTCGCCTACGCTGCGCTGGCCCCCGAGCTGAAGGTGGTGGCGCCCTGGCGGGAGTGGCACCTGCACTCCCGCGAGGAGGAGATCGCCTACGCGGCGGCGCATGGCATCCCCGTGCCGGTCACCCGGGAGCGGCCCTACAGCGTCGACCGGAACCTCTGGCACTGCAGCAGCGAGGGCGGCATCCTGGAGGACCCCGGGACGGCGCCGCCGGCGGACCTCTACCAGTACACCACCGACCCGCGGCTGGCCCCGGACGACCCGGAGGAGGTGGAGGTGGAATTTGAGGAGGGGGTGCCGACGGCGGTGAACGGGCAGCGCCTGGGGCCGGTGGCGCTGGTGGAGGCGCTGAACCGCCTCGGCGGGCGGCACGGGGTGGGCCGCGTAGACATGGTGGAGAACCGCCTGGTGGGGATGAAGAGCCGTGGCGTCTACGAGACCCCCGGGGGGACCATCCTCCAGGTGGCGCACCACGACCTGGAGTCCATCACCCTGGACCGCGACACCCTGCACTTCAAGCTGGGGGTGGCGCAGCGCTATGCAGAGCTGGTCTACTACGGGCTGTGGTACACGCCGCTGCGGCAGGCGCTGGATGCCTTCGTCGCCTCCACGCAGCGTACCGTCAGCGGGACGGTGCGGGTGAGGCTGTTCAAGGGGACGTGCGCGCCGGTGGCGCGGCGGTCGCCGCACTCGCTCTACCGGGAGGAGCTGGCCACGTTTGAGGCGGGCGGCGACTACCGTCACGCCGACGCGGGGGCGTTCATCCGCCTCTTCGGCCTGCCCGCGGCGGTCTTTGCCCGGACCAACCCCCATCTGGTGCGGCAGGTGCGGCAGCCGGCCGGGCGCTAGAAGCGGGTCAAGGAGCTCTCGCCCAGTGCGGCCCGGCGTGGGCTAGCGTGGAGGCGTACCCGTGAATGAGCACGGCGGCCACCGGATGTGGGGCGGGCGCTTTGAGGGGCGGCTGCACCCGCATCTGGCCCGCTTCACCGCCTCCCTCCCCGTAGACATCCGCCTGCTGCCCTACGACCTGCGGGCCAGCCTGGCCCACGCGCGGATGCTGCTCCGGCAGGGCATCGTGCCGCCGCAGCCAGGGGGGCAGGTGATCGGGGCGCTGCGGGAGATGCTGCTTCAGGCCGAGGCCGGGACCTTTCCCCCGGACCCGCAGGCGGAGGACGTGCACACCTTGATCGAGGGGGAGCTCTTCCGGCGGGTGGGTGACGCCGCAGGCTGGCTGCACACCGCGCGCAGCCGGAACGACCAGGTGGTCACCGCCTTCCGCCTGTGGGCCAAGGAGGCCGCCGCCTCGGCCGTGGGCGCGGTGGTGCGGGCCCAGGAGGCGCTGCTGCGCCTGGTGGAGCGGGACGGGCTCCTCCTCCTGCCGGCCTACACCCACCTGCAGCGGGCGCAGCCGGCGCTGCTCGGGCACCACCTGCTGGCGTATGTCTGGATGCTCTCCCGAGACGGCCACCGCCTGCGCCGCGCCTACGAGGCGGCGGACGTGCTGCCGCTGGGCTCGGGGGCGGCGGTGGGCGTGTCGTTTCCCGTGGACCGCCAGGCGGTGGCGCGGATGCTGGGGTTTTCCCGCATCAGCACAAACAGCCTGGACGCCACGGGCGACCGGGACTTCGCGGTGGAGCTGCTGGACGCGCTGGCCCTGCTGATGACCCACCTCTCCCGCTGGGCCGCGGAGGCTGTGCTGTGGAGCACGGAGGAGTTCGGGTTCCTCCTCCTCAGCGACGCCGTGGCCACCGGCAGCAGCATCATGCCGCAGAAGCGCAACCCCGACGCCGCCGAGCTCATCCGCGGCAGGTGGGGGCGGGTGGCCGGCAACCGGACAGCGCTGCTTGGGGTGCTCAAGGGGCTGCCGTTGGGCTACCAGCGGGACCTGCAGGAGGACAAGGCCCTGGTCTTCGAGGCGACCGACGCCACCCTGGAGGCCCTGGAAGCCCTGGCCGTGCTGCTGGCCGAGGCGCGCTTCCGCCCGGAGCGGATGCGTGCCGCGCTCACTGCGGGGTTCATCACCGCCACCGAGGTCAGCGACTTCCTGGTGGGGCGGGGGATCCCCTTCCGCCAGGCGCACCACCTCGCCGGGCAGGTGGTCCGCCACGCCGAGGCGCAGGGTAAGACGCTGGCCGAGCTCGGGCCGGAAGAGTGGTCGGCGCTGCTCCCGGGACTGGACGGCGCGGCGCTGGAGCAGCTGCGACGCGCCGTCACTCCGGAGGCGGCCGTCGAGGCCAAGGACGTTCCTGGAGGCACGGCCCCCGGTCAGGTGCGCGCGGCGGCCG
>JBBIIQ010000058.1:0-10365 GCA_037446405.1 Armatimonadota bacterium
TCCCAAATCAGGATCTCCAGACGGTCGCGCGCTGCGACCCTGGCCAATTGCACATTCGTCCGCTGCGGGAAGGCGGGGTGGGTCTCCAGCCGCGGGCCAAGGTGGCGCAGCCGCGCCGCCTCCAGCCTCTCCAGGAAGACGACGCAGTGCGGGTTGCCCAGCGAGACGGCAGTCACGCGCAGCGACTCGCCGTCCACCTCCAGCGGCTCGTCCAGCACCTCGCGCGGCGGGCCGGCCACGGGCACGGCGGTGCTCTGGAAGGAGGCCCGCCCCAGTTCCACGGTGATGGCGTCGACCTGACCGGCGCGCAGCCGCAGGGTGGCGCGGGCGATGCCGCCGGGCGTCTCGATGGTGAAGGTGCGCCGCCTGGTGTACCCGTGGTCGTAGAGGAAGCGGGAGAGGATGCGCAGCCCGTTGCCGCTCTTCTCCGCCTCGCTGCCGTCGGGGTTGAAGATGCGCACCCCGAAGGCGGCGCGGCGCGAGGGCACCAGGACCAGGATCCCGTCGGCGCCCACGCCGGTGTGCCGTTCGCAGATCGCCCGCACCGCCCCGGGCGTGAGGCGAAAGGAGAGCGCCCGCGGGTCGACCACGAGGTAGTCGTTGCCCAGACCGTGGCCCTTGACGAACCAGTCGCGCCCCCGCATCATGGCCTGCCGCGCTGCGCTCCGCTATGCCCGGCGCCGCAGGGCGCAGGCGATCAGCCGGTCCAGGAGGGCGGGGAACTCGATGCCGGCAGCGCGGGCCGCCCGCGGCAGGAGGCTGACGGCGGTCATCCCGGGGATGGTATTCACCTCCAGCACGATCACCCGGCCATCGCGGACGAACATGTCCACGCGGGACATATCCCGGCAGCCCAGCACCTCGTGCGCGCGCACCGCCAGCTCCTGCGCCCGCTCCGCCACCGCTGCCGGCAGGCGCGCCGGGCAGATCTCCTCGCTGGCACCGGGCGTGTACTTGGCCTCGTAGGTGAAGAACTCCCGCCGCGGGACGATCTCGACCAGGGGGAGGGCCTGCGCCTGACCAGTGGCGGGGTCCTCCAGGACGGCGCCGGTGATCTCCGTGCCGCGGATGTACTCCTCGACCAGCACCGCCTCCCCGTACGCCAGCGCGGCCTCGCAGGCGCCGCGTAACGCTTCCGGCTCCCGCACCACAGCCACACCGATGCTGGACCCCAGCGCGTTGGGCTTGACCACGCAGGGGTAGCCCAGCGTCGTCGAGACCTCGCCGGCGATGCGGCGCCATTCCCGGGCCATACGGGCGCGGGTGACGGGTACGGTGGCGGGTACGGGGATGTTGTTGAAGGCGAAGAGCTGCCGGCTGCGCAGCTTGTCCATGGCCAGGGCGCTGGCCAGGACGCCGGAGCCGGTGTAGGGGACGCCGACGAGTTCCAGCAGCCCCTGCACCGTGCCGTCCTCGCCGTAGGGGCCGTGCATCGCCACCAGCACCACGTCCACAGGGCCATGCTGCAGGACCCGGTCGATGCCGATAGCGCCGGGGCGCACGGCCAGCGCGCCGCCCTCCGCCGGAACCTCTCCCCCGGACAGCGCCGGCGGCGGCCCGCCCCCCAGTGCCCACCGGCCGTCTGGCAGCACCTCCACCGGCAGCGCCTCGTACCTGGCGGGATCGAGGGCCGCGAGGATCTGCCGCCCGGTGTGCAGGGAGACGTCCCGCTCCGGGGACGGACCGCCCATAAGCACGGCGACGCGCAGCCGGCTCACCGGGAACCCTCCTGGCGGTGCGGGAGGCGGCGGAAAGAGACCGGGTCCACCATGTTACACTCTACGAGGCCCGCCCGCAGGGCGCCCGGTCGCGCGCAGGCGCGCATCAACAGCAGCGCCCGCAGGTCGGCGGGGCTGGGCCCGCGGTGCGCCGCCTCGTCCGGGAGGCGGTCCGGCAGGGAGCGCTGCTGCGGGGATGGGGGAGGATGAGGCGTGCCGACGGTGAGAGCGATCTTGACATAGTCCCCCTATGACGAAGACATCGGCATGAGCATTCGTCCGCACGCGTGGCCTCTCCTGCAGGGGGTGATCTTCGACCTCTTCGGCACCCTGGTCCGGCCGCTGCGGCCGCACCTCTCCGCGGTCGGCCCCAACAGCAGCGACACCTTCGAGGAGGCCAACACCGCCGGCCTCCTGCGCTGGGCCGCGACGCGGGGGCTCCCCGTGCCGGCCGAGGCGGCGGAGGTAGTGCGCGAAGCCCGGCAGTGGATGTGGGCGCAGACGGCGGCCACCGGGCGCCAGCTGCTCAACCGCGAAGCCATGGCCCGCGCGGCGCAGCGGCTGGGCTGGCCGCAGGACGAGGGATTCCTCGAGGAGGCCTCCTGGGTCTTCTTCCAGCCGGAGATCGCCATGGTCGCTCCCTACCCCGACGCGGCGGAGGCGCTGACGGCGCTGCGCGGCGCGGGGCTACGCCTGGCCCTGATCTCCAACGCCTCCGACCACCGCCTGGTGGAGGCGGTGCTGGCGCGCACCGGGCTGGCTGCGTACCTCGACCCCGTGGTCTCCTCGGCGGGCTACGGGCGGATCAAGCCGGACCCCGGGATCTTCCGCGCCGTCCTGCACGCCTGGGAGCTGGCCCCGCAGCAGTGCGCCATGGTGGGGGACACGCTGGACGCCGACATCGGCGGGGCGCAGGCGCTGGGAATGCGCGCCATCCTGGTGACGATGGACCCGAACCCGCACAACCCCCCGCTGGCAGGGGCCATCGTCCCTGACGCCACCGCCGGGTCCCTGGAGGAGGCAGCGGAGATCATCCGCCGCTGGCTGGATCCCCGCTGATACCCGGGAACGCTGCCAGCACCTCCAGGCACCCCGCCAGGTGCGCCGCCGGCACCAGCAGGTGGTCGCGGTAGAAGGAGCGCAGCGGGCGCACGGTAATCCCCCGCTGCTGCAGCAGGCCGACCAGCGCAGCCAGGTCGGCGGCGGCCGCCGCCGGACGCTCGGGGTCGTGCCCCCCGCCGCCGGCGGCCGCGCCCAGGGAGACGAGGCGGTAGCCTTCCTCGGTGACCGCTCCGGGGAAGCGCGCCGCCACCTGCTGCCATTCCACCGCGCGGGCCACGAGGACGATGCCATCCTGGGCCCACTCCACGAAGAACGGGAGGTGAAGGCCGGCGATGGCCCCGCGGACGCTGGCCTCCAGGGAGCGGGGAATGGTGGCGAGGACATACGGGGCCGGATCGGCCCACGCTCCCAGCCTGCCAGATGCTGCCCGCGGCTCCATATCTGAGATCCTATCACCCTGTGCCTGCCTGGGTGTCAAGACCCTGCCGGGGCAGGATCCTCTCGGATCGCTGAAGACCTGCGAGCGCAGGGCGTCCACTTCGTCATCCCTGTGGCACCGCCTACCCAAACCGCCCCGTGATGTATTCTCCTGTACGCCGGTCCCCGGGCGTGGTGAAGATCTGCTGGGTCGTGCCGAACTCGATCAGCTCCCCGTCGAGGAAGAACCCCGTGAAGTCCGAGAGGCGGGCGGCCTGCTGCATGTTGTGCGTGACGATGGCAATGGTGACGGTCTCCGCCAGCTGGCGCGCCAGCTCCTCGATGCGCAGGGTGCTGGCCGGGTCCAGGGCGGAGGCCGGTTCGTCCATCAACAGGACCTCGGGCGAGACGGCCAGCGCCCGGGCGATGCACAGGCGCTGTTGCTGGCCGCCGGAGAGGCTGGTACCCGGCCGGTGCAGGCGGTCCTTCACCTCGTCCCACAGCGCGGCGGCGCGCAGGCTGCGCTCCACGATCTCATCCAGCCGCCGCCGGTTGCGTTGGCCCACTAGCTTCCAGCCCGCGGCCACGTTATCGTAGATGCTCATGGTGGGGAAGGGATTCGGCTTTTGGAAGACCATGCCGATCCTGCGGCGGACGAGCACCGGGTCCACGCCGGGGGCGTAGACGTCCTGGCCGTCGAGCAGCACCTGACCGGCCACCCGCGCCCCGGCCACCAGCTCGTGCATGCGGTTGAGACAGCGCAGGAAGGTGGACTTGCCGCAGCCCGAGGGACCGATGATCGCCGTGACCTTACGCGGGGGGATCTGCAGGCTGATCCCGCGGAGGGCGTGCAGACGGTCGAACCAGGCGTGCAGCTCACGGACCTGGATGCCGCCCGTGCGCTCGATCAACGCCGCTAGCGCAGGAGCAGAGAGCCGCTCCGCTGCCGTGAGGCTGTCCATGACCGTCCTTTCTACCGCAGGTTCACCTGCCGGCCGGCCGCAGTGCGCGCGGCGACATTGACCAGCAGGAGCATGGTGACCAGGACCAGGGCGCCCGCCCAGGCCTGGCGGTGCCAGTCGTCAAAGGGCGAGATGGCGTAGGCGAAGATCTGGATGGGCAGCGCGGCGATCGGCTGCAGCGGGTCCCAGTTCCAGAAGCGGTTGCCGAAGGCGGTGAACAGCAGCGGGGCCGTCTCCCCGGCGATGCGCGCCAGGCCCACCATGATCCCGGTGACGATGCCGGTGGCCGCGGTGGGGATGACCACCCGCAACGTCGTCTTCCACTGCGGGATCCCCAGCGCCAGCGAGGCCTCACGTACGCTCTGGGGCACGAGGCGGACGATCTCCTCGGTGGTACGCACCACGGTGGGGATGAGGATCACGCCCAGGGCCACGCCGCCGGCCAGCGCGCTGAAGTGGCGCAGCGGGAGAACCACCAGGGTGTAGGCAAACAGGCCCATGATGATGCTGGGCGTGCCGTTTAGCACGTCGGCCGTGAAGCGGGTCAGGTGGGCCAGCCGGGTGTTGGGGTACTCGGCGAGGAAAATCCCGGCCAGGACGCCCACAGGAACGCCCAGGGCCGAGGCCAGGGACAGCAGGTAGACCGTCCCCACGATGGCGTTGGCCATGCCGCCGCCGCGTTCGCCCGCCGGCCCGGGCAGAGCGGTGAAGAACTCCAGGTTGATGGCGCTCAGGCCCGTGCGCATGAGGAAGGCCAGCACCAGGAACAGCGGGGCCAGCACCAGGGCGGCCCAGAGTGCGGTCAGCGCCGCCATCATCTGGTTCATCCACTTCCGCCGGGAGAAGGCCAGGTCCATTCCCCTATTCCCCCGCCGCCGCGCTCCTGGCCACCCGTCCGACCAGGAGACGGGCCACGACGTTCACGAGCACCGTCACAATGAAGAGGGCCACGCCGGCGTAGATCAGTGCCGCTACGTAGAGGTCGGAGGTGGCTTCGGTGAACTCATTGGCGATCACCGCCGGGATGGTGTAAGCGGGTGCCAGCAAGGACGCCTTGATCTGCGGGACGTTGCCGATGACCATGGTGACGGCCATCGTCTCCCCCAGCGCCCGCGGCAGGGCCAGGAAGATCGGCCCCATGATCCCGGAGCGGGCATAGGGGAGGACGGCACTGCGCGTCGTCTCCCAGCGGGTGGCCCCCAGCGCCAGCGCCGCCTCCCGCTGCGTGGTGGGGACGGCCCGCATCACCTCGGTACCGACGGCGACGATGAACGGCACCACCATGATGGCCAGGATCAACCCAGCAGCCAGCATGCCGATGCCCAACGGTGGACCATGAAACAGTGGGAGGAACCCCAGGGCACCGTTCAACAGCGGGGTCAGCACAGTGCGTACCCAGGGGACCAGGACGAAGATCCCCCAGAGCCCAAAGACGACACTGGGAATCGCCGCCAGCAGCTCCACGAGGAAGCCCACGGGCACCCGCAGCCACCCCGGCGCGAGTTCGGAGAGGAAGATGGCCACCCCCAGGCCCAGGGGGACGGCGATCACCAACGCCAGGGCCGAGGAGACCAGCGTCCCGTAGATGAAGGGCAGGGCGCCGAACTCGTGGGCGACCGGGTCCCACGTCGACGTCACGAAGAACGCCAGGCCGAACCGCTGGATCGCCGGCCACGCGCCAGAGAGCAGCGCCAGGAGAACGGCGCCCATGACCATGGGCACGGCGGCGGCGGCCGCCGCCAGCACCAAGCGGAAGAGCCGGTCGCCGCTGCGCGCGGCGACCGGCCCGGGAGTGGCGGCGGCGACGACCGCGGCCATGTGGGCTCCTACAGCAGCGGCTTGCCGCCTGTGGTCACGCTCGTCAGAGTTCGTTCAATCCGGGTGACCAGGCTCTTGGGGAGCGGAGCGTAGAGTAGGGTCGGCGCGTACTTCTGCCCCTCGTGGGTGGCCCACCAGAGGAACTCCACCAGAGCCTTGCCCTTCACGGGATCACGCTGCTCGCCGTAGATCAGGATCCAGGTGAAGCCGGCGATGGGGTAGGCGTCGCGGCCGGAGGGATCAGTGAAGAAGACCCGGTAGTCCGCGGGGATGGACGGCAGGGCCCCTTCCATCGCCTTGCTGGTGGTGGAGAGGGAGGGGCGGATGAACTGCCCCGCCCTGTTGCGCACGTTGCCGAAGGTCATCCGGTTGGTCAGGGCGTAGGCCAGCTCCACGTAGCCCAGCGAGTTGGGGGTCTGGCGCACCAGGCCGGCGACCCCCTCGTTCCCCTTGCCGCCCAGCCCGGTGGGCCAGTTGACGGAGGTGCCTTCGCCCACCTTGGCCTTCCACTCCGCGCTGACCTTGCTCAGGTAGTTCACCCAGATGGCGGTGGTCCCCGAGCCGTCGGAGCGGTGCACCACGACCATCTCGGTCGCAGGCAGCGACATCCCGGGATTGACCCGGACGATGCGTTGATCGTTCCAGCGGGTGATCTTCCCCAGGAAGATGTCGGCCAGGACGTCCGGGGTGAAATTCAGCCCCTGCCCTACGCCGGGAATGTTGTAGACGGGCACTACGGCCCCGGCCGCCATCGGGATGTGCAGCACGCGGCCACCGGCCTGCGCGATCTCCTCGTCGGTCATCGGACCGTCGGCCGCCCCGAAGTCCACCGTCTTGGCGATGAACTGGCGGATGCCGCCGCCAGAACCGATGGACTGGTAGTTGATCTGCACGCCGCGCTCCGCGGCATACACCTGGGACCACTTGGAGTACAGCGGGAACGGAAAGGTCGCCCCCGCTCCGTTGAGTGTGACCGTCTGCGCGCCCGTGGGCAGGGCGGGCAGGACTGCGCCAGCGACCGCCACAGCCGCCATCAGGGCGCGACCCCAACGCGACATCGTCTCTCCCTCCTCACCCGCTGGTGTTGTGCTGCTACCCCGAGGGTAGCGGCCAGGCGTCAAAGGGAGGCCAAGCCCGGGTGAAATCCACGTCAAGGAAGGGTGAAGCCTGGGGCTACTCGCGCAGGTCGAGCCGGTACCCGATGCCGCGGACGGCCACGATGCGGATGCCGCCCTTCGCTTCCACTTTCTTCCGCACCCAGCCGATGTGCGTGTCCAGGGTGCGGGTGTCGCCAAAGTAGTCCTCGCCCCAGACCTGGTGCATCAGGCGCTCGCGGCGGACCACCTTCCCCTGATGGCGCAGCAGCAGGTGGAGCAGGCCGAACTCCTTGGCGGAGAGAGGGACCACCTGGCCGGCGACCCGCACCTCGTGCCGCTCCACGTCCAGCACCAGCTGCCCCAGCCGCAGGTGCTCCTCCACGCCGGCCCGCACCAGGATCGTCTCCAGGACGTTGGCCACGTCCTCACAGCGGTCCGTGCAGGCCTCGAGGATCTCGCAGATGTCCTTCCACTTGATGATGTCCTTGGGAGCGAACCGCCCGTTGAACAGGATCTCGATGGCCTGCCGCAGCAGGTCGTCCACCCGGTTTTCCCCGCGGTGCAGCGCGCGGGTGTGGGGGAAGACGTCCTGCATGCGCCGCAGCTGCCCCACGGCGGCGCGCAGCTCTGCGGCCGAGGCCAGGATCTCCTGCGCCATCTCCACCGCCACGGGGAGGATGCGCCGCAGGCGGTGCAGGGCCACGCGGGCGGCGGCGGCCTCGATCCCGTCCAGGACATCGTCCAGGTAGCCGGTGAGGGCCTGCAGCGAGGAGGGCTCCACGGGGAGGGCGCGGGGCACGAGCAGGGCGTCGAAGAGGTCGCGGGCGATGGCATCGCCCTTGTGCTCCAGGTCGCGGATCTCCGCCCACGCCTGTGGCAGGGGGAGGCGGCCCTGCAGGCCGGAGAGGAGGAGGCGTGCCGCGTCCTCAATCGTCCGCGTCATCTCCTCGAGGAGGCCGAATTCGCGGGCCAGCGCGCCCTCCGCCGCGCTGCGCTGCTCAGAAGCTTTCTCCATCGTTGCGCTCGCCGCTGCCGCGGCCAGAACTTCGGCGCGCGGCAGAGCCGGCCCTGCGGCAGCACGGCCCACGCCGCCCCTGCCTATGCGGCCAGCGCGCGGGTGAAGTCGTCCACCAGGTCGTCCAGGTCCTCCAGCCCCACCGAGACCCGGACCAGCCCCTCCCGGATGCCGGCCCGCGCCCGCTCCGCGGCGGGGATGCCCACGCTGGTCGTGGAGGCGGGGTGCGTCACCAGGGTCTCCACCGAGCCCAGGCTGACCGCCAGCACCGCGGTACGCAGCGCCTCGACGACGCAGGCGCCGGCGGCGACGCCGCCGCGGACCTCGAAGCTGAGCATGCCGCCGAAGCCGCGCATCTGCCCCCGGGCGATGGCGTGCCCGGGGTGCTCGGGGAGGCCGGGATAGTGCACCCGCTCCACCCGCGGGTGCTGCGCCAGTACCTGGGCCAGGCCCAGGGCATTCTGGTTGTGCCGCTCCATGCGCAGCCCCAGCGTTCGCAGCCCGCGCAGCACCAGCCAGGCGGCGAAGGGGTCGAGCACGGGGCCGAAGATGCGGAAGCGCGGCCGTAGCGCCAGCAGCAGGTCACGGCGTCCGACGATGATCCCTGCAGTGACGTCGGCGTGCCCGCCCAGGTACTTGGTCATGCTGTGCACCACCAGGTCGGCGCCCAGGGCCAGGGGGGTCTGGTTGTACGGCGTGGCGAAGGTGTTGTCGGCGACCAGCAGCGCCCCGTGGGCGTGGGCCAGGCGGGCCACCCCCGCGATGTCGGTGACGTCCAGCAGCGGGTTGTTGGGCGACTCCACGTAGACGACCTTCGTCTCCGGGCGCAGCGCCTCGGCGTAGGCCTGCACGTCGACGCGGTCGATGAGGGTGACACCGATGCCGTAGGCCGGCAGGACCTGGGCGAACAGCTCGTAGGAGGCCTGGTAGACGGCCCGCGGGGCGACCAGGTGGTCGCCGGAGCGCAGCAGGCCCAGGATGACGGTGCTGATGGCTCCCATCCCCGAGCTGGTGGCGATGGCCATCTCCCCGCCCTCCAGCAGGGCGACCCGCGCCTCCAGCTCGGCGGTGGTGGGGTTGCCCCAGCGGGTGTAGTAGTACCCTTCGCCGCGGTCGACGCCCAGCGCCGCGCCCTCCTCCACCGTGTCGTAGCGGAAGGTGGTGGTCTCGTAGATCGGCGGGCTCACCGCCTTCAACGGGAACCTCTCCCCCGTCCCGTGAATCGCCTTCGTGTTGAACCCCCGGCGCTCAGACATGCTCGTCCTCCATTGCGGGCATCCGGCTCAGGCGGATCCGGCCCAGGTGGATTATAGACGGCGGCAGGATGGTAGAGTCGGGACGGATGAGGTTCGGCGCCCACGTCAGCATCCGCGGCCAGCTCCACCTGGCCGTGGACCGGGCCGTGGCCATCGGCTGCGAGTGCCTGCAGATCTTCGTGGGCAACCCGCGGCAGTGGCGGCCCGTGCGGTATGCCGACGAGGCGGTGGCCCTCTTCCGGGAGAAGCGCGCCCGCGCCGGCCTCGACCCGCTGGTCGCCCACTCCGCCTACCTGATCAACCTGGCCAGCCCCGACCACGCCTTCCACGCGCGCTCGGTGGCCTCGCTCGTCGCCAGCGTCGACAGCATCGCCCGCCTGGGGGGCCTGGGCGTGATCACGCACATCGGCAGCCGGATGGGGCTCTCTCCGGAGGCGGCGACGGCGCGGGCGGCGGCGGCGCTGCAGGCGGTGCTGGAGCGCACCGCCGGCCCGCTGATCCTCCTGGAGAACTCGGCGGGCGGGGGCGAGGCCATCGGGGGGACGTTCGAGGAGCTGGCGGCGATCCTGGACGCGCTGGCCTGGCACCCCCGCCTGGGCATCTGCCTGGACACCGCCCACCTCTTCGCCGCGGGGTGGGACATCCGCACCCCAGCGGGGGTGGCGCGCACGCTGCGCGCCTTCGACCGCACCGTCGGCCTGCGCTACCTGCGCGCCGTCCACCTCAACGACTCCAAGGCCGGACTGGGCTCGCACCTCGACCGCCACGAGAATATCGGGCAGGGATTGATCGGGTTCCGGGGTTTTCGTGCATTGATCCACCACCGGGCGCTGCGCCGGATTCCCGGTTTCATCGAAACGCCGGGATTCGACCGGCGGGGCGCTGACCGGAAGAATCTGCAGAACCTGAAACGGCTGCGCGAGCGTCTCGACTGGAGCCAGGCCGCTCTCGCCGAGGCGTCGGGAGTTCCGCGTCCGACCATCGCTCATCTCGAGGCCGGTCAAGCCAATCCCACGCTGG
>JBBIIQ010000059.1:0-10198 GCA_037446405.1 Armatimonadota bacterium
CCTCGCACATAGGATCTAACGATCTCGAAGAAGTCGGCATCCCTAATGGCGTCCTTAGGCTGGCCCTCTCCCCCTCATAGGGTTCCCAAGGAAACCCTGCGGCAGGCATTCAACGATGGTAGCTATGTCCGCAAAGTGCGCGATGGCTTGCTCACAGCAATCCTGTGGTATGAAAGACATGCCCCTCCGGCGAGCGGCGAACCCCACTGTACGAAGAGCCAGATGGTTCTCTACGCGACCCCCGCAGGGGACCCTCTCGCTCTCGTTCACCAGTATACTCGCCCAGACGGCTCTTTAGGAGGCAGCGGTCTGCCCGATCCCAAGGTGCTCGTCACCGAAGACGGCAGGGTCCTGGCCGTTTGAAGGCCGAGGTCTCACTTGGGGACGCAGAGATTCGAACCCCCGACATCATGCGTGATAAGCTGGTTACGATAAAGGGGGACGTTGAATGGGCGAAGAAGTGACCGCTCACGCGAAGGGCGTGAGGGCTATGGAATTCACCCTGAACGGCCGGCCGGTCTCCGTGGAGGTGCGCGAGGGGGAGAGCCTCCTGGAGGTGCTGCGGGAGCGCTGCGGGCTCGTGTCCATGAAGGACGGCTGCGCGCCGGAGGGCTCCTGCGGCGCCTGCACCGTGCTGGTGGACGGGAAGGCGGCGGTCTCCTGCGCCCAGCCGGCGGCGCGCGTGGCCGGCCGGCAGGTGACCACCCTGGAGGGCCTGCCGCCGGAGCGGCGCGCCCAGTGGGCCGACTGCTTCGTCGTCGCCGGGGCCTCCCAGTGCGGCTTCTGCTCGCCGGGGATCGTGATGAAGGCGGAGGCGCTGCTGCAGCGCAACCCCGCCCCCTCGCGGGAGGAGATCCTCCGCGCCCTGGCCGGCAACCTCTGCCGCTGCACCGGCTACATCAAGATCGTTGAGGCCATCCGCCTTGCCGCCGCCGCCCGTCGCGGTGAGCCCGTCCCCGCGCCCGACTGGAGCGGGCGGGTGGGATCGCGCACCGGGCGGTACCAGGGGCGCGAGCTGGCCCTGGGCACCAAACCCTACGTCAACGACATGCGCCTCCCGGGGATGCTCTACGGGGCGATCCGCTGGTCCGACCACCCCCGGGCCAGGGTGCTGCGCATCGACACCACCAGGGCCGCGGCGCACCCCGGGGTCGTCGCCGTGGCCACCTGGCGGGATGTGCCCGGGGAGCGCCGCCAGGGGCTGATCACCAGGGACTGGCGGCAGTTTGTCGCCGAGGGGGAGACCACCAGCTACGTGGGCGATGTGCTGGCCGTGGTGGCGGCGACGAGCCGGGCGGCCGCGCGGGAGGCCGCGGCGCTGGTGGCGGTGGAGTACGAGGTCCTCGACCCGGTGACCGACCCCTTCGCCGCCCTGGCCCCCGGCGCTCCGCAACTCCACGCGGGCGGCAACGTCCTCTCCGTCTCCCGGGTCAGGCGCGGGGATGTGGACGCCGCGCTGGCCGCGGCGGCACACGTGGCCACGGAGACGTTCCAGACCCAGTTCGTGGAGCACGCCTTCCTGGAGCCGGAGGCCGCGCTGGCGGTCCCCCTGGAGGACGGGGGCGTGCACATCTACTCCCAGGGGCAGGGGCCCTGGGACGACCGGCGGCAGGTGGCCTCCTTCCTCGCCCTCCCCGAAGAGCGGGTGCGGGTCACCCAGGTGAGCAACGGTGGGGCGTTTGGGGCCAAGGAGGACCTCAACGTCCAGTGCCACGCCGCGCTCCTCGCCCGGCTCACCGGTCGGCCGGTGCTGGTGGCGCTCTCCCGCCGGGAGAGCATCCGCTTCCACACCAAGCGCCACCCCCTGACGATGACCTACACCGTGGGCTGCGACGCGCAGGGGCACCTGCTGGCCGTGCGCGCGCGCATCGTCGGCGACACCGGCGCGTACGCCAGCGTCGGCGATAAGGTGCTGGAGCGCGCCGCCGGCCACGCCTGCGGCCCGTACAAGGTGCCCCACGTGGACGTGGAGGCGACCGCGGTCTACACCAACAACCCGCCGGCGGGCGCCATGCGCGGCTTCGGTGTCCCCCAGGTCAACTTCGCCATGGAAGGGATGATGGACATCCTGGCGGAGCGGGTGGGCATCGACGGGTGGGAGATGCGCTGGCGCAACGCCCTGGAGACCGGCGACGTCTTCGCCACGGGGCAGAAGCTGGGCCCGGGCGTGGGCCTGAAGAAGACCCTGCTGGCGGTACGCGACGTCTACCGCTCCGCCCGCTACGCCGGGATCGCCTGCGGTCTGAAGAACACCGGGGTGGGCAACGGCCTGAAGGAGTACGGCAAGGCCATCCTGCGCGTGGAGTCCGACGGCAGCGTCACCCTCTTCCACTCCTGGACGGAGATGGGGCAGGGGGTGCACACGGCGCTGCAGCAGATCGCCTGCGAGGAGCTGGGCCTGCCGGCCGACCGCGTGCGCGTCGTCGTGGACACCATCCGCGAGCTGGATACCGGGCAGTGCACCGCCTCCCGCTCCACGGCCCTGGGCGGGCGCGCCGTGATCGAGGCGGCGCGCAGGCTCAAGGCTGCTCTGGGCGGCAGGCGGCTGGATGAGCTGGCCGGGCAGGAGTTCTACGGGGAGTTCCTCGTGGACTGGACCACGCCGCTGGGGGTGGAGAACCCCATCACCCACTTCGCCTACGGCTGGGCGACGCAGGTGGTCATCCTGGACGACCGCGGCCGGGTGGCCAGGGTCGTCGCCGCGCACGACGTGGGCAAGGTGATCAACCCCACCCTGCTGGAGGGGCAGATCGAGGGCGCAATCCACATGGGGTTGGGCGGCGCGCTTTCCGAGGAGCTGGTGGTCGAGGGCGGCGTGCCCGTCACCGACACCCTCAAGTCGCTGGGCATCATCCCCCCCGCGGCCATGCCGGAGGTGGAGTGCATCTTCGTCGAGGAGTACCAGCCCGAGGGGCCCTACGGCGCCAAGGGCGTGGGGGAGGCGGGGATGGTGCCCACAGCCTCCGCGGTCGCGGCTGCCCTGTATGCCTTCGACGGCGTCCGCCGCACCCGCCTGCCCATGAGGGACTCCGTCGCGGCGCGCGTGGCCGCCCCCAAGCGGGTGCCGGCGCGGGTGGCGGCATCGTGAGGGCGGCGGATCTGCGCCCCCGGTGAGTCCGCGGTGAGCCTGGCGCTCTGCGGGGGGACCGTGCTGACCACGCTGCATCCGCCGCGGTTGGAGGCGGCGGACATCCTGATCGAAGGGGGGCGCGTGGCGGCGCTGGGGCCGGCGCCGGCGGGCGTCCCCCGGCGCGACTGCTCCGGGTGTCTCGTCATCCCCGGCAACGTCAACGCGCACACGCACCTCTACTCCGCCCTGGCCCGGGGGATGCCCTACCGCCTGGATCCCCCGGCGACCTTCCTGCAGATCCTGCAGCGGGTCTGGTGGCGGCTGGACCGCGCCCTGGACGAGGAGACCGTGCGCGCCTCGGCGCTGGTGGGTGGCGTGGACGCGCTGCTGGACGGTACGACCACGGTGATCGACCACCACGCCTCCCCCAACGCCATCGACGGGTCTCTGGACGTGATCGCCGACGCCCTGGGGGAGCTGGGCCTGCGCTCGGTGCTCTGCTACGAGGTCACCGACCGCGACGGTCCGGAGCGGGCGCGCGCCGGCGTGCGGGAGAACGCCCGCTTCCTCCAGGCGCAGCGGCCCCTGGCCCGCGGCCTGGTGGGCGCCCACGCCTCCTTTACGCTCTCCCGGGAGACGCTGGCCGCCTGCGTGGCCGTCGCCCGGGAGGCCTCAAGCGGCGTGCACATCCACGTCGCCGAGGATCCGGTGGACGAGCGGGACGCCGAGGCCCGGTTCCGGCGGCGCGTGGTGCACCGCCTGGCGGAGGCCGGCGCCCTGGACGGGGGGGCCGTCCTGGCGCACTGCGTGCACGTGGACGCGGCCGAGGCCGCCCTCATCGGCGAGCACGGGGCGACCGTGGCGCACAACGCCCGCTCCAACATGAACAATGCGGTGGGCCGGGCGCCGCTGGCCCGCCTGGGTCCGCGGACGGCGCTGGGGACGGACGGGATCGGTGCCGACATGTTCGCCGAGTCGCAGGCCGCCTACTGGCGGGCGCGGGAGGAGGACGTCTTCCTCGCCATGGCCTGGCCGCTGCAGCGCCTGGCGGCGGGGGCCGAGCTGGCGGGGCGGATCTTCGGCGAGCCGCTGCTGGGGCGCATCGCCCCCGGCGCGCCGGCCGACCTGACGGTGCTGCAGTACGCGCCGCCCACGCCGCTGCAGGAGGAGAACGTGGCCGGGCACTGGCTCTTTGGCCTCTCCGCCCGCTTCGTCCGCGACGTGCTGGTGGCGGGCGAGCTGGTAGTGGCCGACCGGCGCCTCGTGCGGGTCGACCAGGAGGAGGTCGCCGCCGCGGCCGCGCGGGAGGCGCGGCGCCTGTGGGCCCGGCTGGAGGAGATCGGCCCGCACGACTTCGCGCCCGCGGGAGGTCCGGGATGATCAGCAGCGACGGGCGGGTGGCCCTCTACCTGCAGGACAAGCACCCCATTCGCGCCGGGATGGACTACGTGCGCTACGCGGAGCGGCGCGGGTTCGAGGCGGTCTGGCAGGCGGAGAGCCGGCTGGTGCGCGAGGCGACCATCCCCCTGGCGGCCTTCGCTGCGGTGACCGAGCGGATCAAGGTGGGCAGCGGGGTGATCAACCTCTGGACGCGCAACGTCGGCCTGATGGCGGCCACCTTCGTCACCCTGGACGACCTGGCCCCGGGGCGGGTGATGCTGGGCATCGGCGCCTGGTGGGAGCCGCTGGCCTCCAGGGTGGGGGTGGAGCGGCGGCGGCCGCTGCAGGCCATGCGCGAGGTGGTGGAGGTGGTGCGCCGCCTGATCCGCATGGAGCGGGTCACCTTCCACGGGGAGTTCGTGCACGTCACCGATATCGAGATCGACGTCGTCCACGGGAACCGCGCCCCGCGCCACATTCCCATCTACATCGGCGCCACGGGGATGAAGATGATGGAGCTGGCCGGGGAGATCGCCGACGGCGTGCTGCTGAACTACCTGGTCAGCCCGGCGTACAACGTCCAGGCCCTGGCCGCCCTGGCCGCCGGCGCCGCCCGGGCCGGCCGGCGGGTCGAGGAGATCGACCGGCCGCAGCTGGTGGTCTGCTCCCTGGACCGCAACCGCCAGGTCGCGCTGGACCGGGCGCGGGAACTGGTCACCCAGTACCTGGGGCAGCAGCCGCACATCATGAAGGCCAGCGGGGTGGACCAAGCGCTGCTGGACGAGATCGGCAGGGTGCTCACCTGGCCGGCCGGTCCGGAGGAGATCCGCAGGGCGATGAGGCTCGTGCCCGACGAGGTGGTGCAGATGATCACCGCCTCGGGCACCCCGGAGGAGTGCCGGGCCAAGGTCCGCGAGTACGTCGCCGCCGGGTGCACCTGCCCCATCCTCTACCCGCTGGGCGACGACGTCGGCGCCATGATCGACGCCTTCGCCGGCGGACAGTTCTGAGGGGGGCGCATGCCGTAAAGGCTGCCGCGCGGGCTGCGGCGCCGGAGGGTGGATCGCCGGGAGCACACTCGTGGGCGTGCTAGACGACCTCCTCGCCGGGCTGCCCGATGGGGCGCTGGAGGACGTCCTGGTGGCAGCCTTCTGGACGGCGGTGGTGGTGCGCAGCGAGGGGCGGAGGCGGTGCGGGCTGGCATCCACGCCGCGCGAGGACGACCACCACTACGGGCGCGGACCGGCCATCCGGGATGCGGGCGCCCTCGCCGAGTGCAGCGCCCGGGACCTGGCCGGGCTGGTCCGGTCGGCCAGTCCCATGGAGGCGGCCGTGGGGATGGCCGCCATCAACGCCCTGCTGCCGCCCTCCCAGGCGCGGTGGGAGCCGCTGAATGCGGAGGAGATCATCGCCGCGCAGGGCGCGGGAAGGCGCGTGGCCCTGGTGGGCCACTTCCCCTTCGTGCCGCGGCTGAAGGAGCGCGTGGGCGCGCTGTGGGTCCTGGAGCGGCAGCCGCGGGAGGAGGATCTGCCCGTGGAGGCCGCCCCCGACGTCATCCCGCAGGCCGACGTCCTGGCCCTCAGCGGGACCACGTTGATCAACCACACCTTCGAGGGGCTGGTGGCGCTGCGCCGTCCGGGCGCGCTGGTGGTGGTCCTCGGCCCGAGCACGCCGCTCTCCCCGGTGCTGTTCGCCTATGGCGTGGACGTCATCTCGGGCGCCATCGTGGAGAACGTGGACGCGGTCGTGCGGGTCGTCCGGCAGGGGGGCACCTTCCTCCAGGTCCGCCCCCACGGCGTGCGCCTGGTGACCATGCGGCGGGAGAGGTGAGAGTGCGCGGCCGCGGTCAGAGCGCCTGCCCGCGGTAGGCCCACCCCGTGAGCTGTCGCTCGATGACGGCGAAGAGGACGAAGAGCGCCACTCCCATCGCCGCCACCACCACCAGGCCGGCGAAGACCAGGGGCACCTCGAAGCGGGAGCTGGCGGCGATCATCAGGTAGCCGATCCCCCGGTTGGCCGCCACCGTCTCCGAGATCACCGCGCCGACGAAGGCCAGGGTCACCGCCACCTTCAGCGAGGCGAAGAAGTAGGGCAGCGAGCGGGGGATGCCGATCTTCAGGAAGATCTCCCGCTTCGTCGCCCCCAGGGACCGCAGCACGTCCTGCAGCTCCGGCTCCAGGGTGGCCAGGCCGGTGGCCACGTTGACGACGATGGGGAAGAAGGAGATGAGGAACGCCGTGAGGATGGCCGGGATGGTGCCGATGCCGAACCAGATGACCAGCACCGGGACGATGGCCACCTTGGGGACGCTGTTGAACGCCACCAGCAGGGGATAGAGCGCGCGGTAGACCAGCGTGGAGTAGCCGATGGCCAGCCCCAGCCCCATCCCTCCGGCCAGCGCCAGCCCGAAGCCCACCAGCGTGGTGTAGAGGGTCTGCGCCGCGTTAAACCAGATGGCCTCCTGCCACTTCAGGTACGCCGCCCACACCGCGGTCGGTCCCGGGAGGATGAAGACGGGGATGCGCAGCAGCGCCACCAGCCCCTCCCACAGGACGAAGGCGCCCAGGATCACCAGCCCCGGCGGCAGCCACTCCTGCCAGCGCGCCCGGCGCATCAACGCCCTCCTCCCTCGCCGATGTGCCGGCGGACAGCGTGGTAGGTCTCGGTGAATGGCGGCGTGAAGGTGTCCTCCAGGGAGCGCGGCCGGCCCAGGGGCACGGCGGTCTCGTAGACCACCCGGCCGGGGCGGGGGCTCATCACGTAGACCACGTCCGCCAGGAAGATGGCCTCGCGCAGGTCGTGCGTCACCAGGAAGACGGTGAAGCGCCGCTCCAGCCACAGCCCCTGCAGCACCAGCCAGAGCTCCTCGCGGGTGAAGGCGTCCAGGGCGCCGAAGGGCTCGTCCAGCAGGAGCAGCTCCGGCTGGTGGATGAGGGCGCGGCAGAGGCTCACCCGCTGCTGCTGCCCCCCCGACATCTCCCAGGGGTGCCGCTGGCCGAACCCGTCCATCCCCACCGAGGCCAGCAGCGCCCGGGCCCGCTCGGCGTACTCCGCCCGCTGCTGGCGGAAGCGCCGCTTGTGCGGCTCGACGATCTCCAGCGGCAGCAGGACGTTGTCCAGCGTGCGCCGCCAGGGCAGGAGGATAGGGTTCTGAAAGGCCATTCCCACGTTCTTCTGCGGCCCGCGCACCGGCACGCCGCCCACCCTGACCTCGCCGCGGCTGGGCCGGAGCAGCCCGGCCAGCAGCTTGAGCAGCGTGGTCTTGCCGCAACCGCTGGGTCCGGTGACGGCGACGAACGCGCCCTGGGGGACGGCCAGGGTCACGTCCTCCACCGCGGCGACGAGCTGCCCCTCGTGCTCGTAGCTGGCGCTGACGTGCTCCAGGCGGACGAAGGATCCCGTGGTCGTGGCGGTCGCGGTCATGCCGTCCGTCCTCAGGAAGCGGGGGCGGGGAGGAGCAGCGGCTCCCCGCCCCCCGGCTCACGGCCGCAGCGCGGGCAGCATGCGGTCTTTCTTCGGCGGCAGGAACTTGCCGTTGAACACGTCGTACCACTTGGGCCTGGCCGGGAGGCCGAAGGCCTCGGCCACCGCGTCGATGGCCCGGGCCAGCCGCTCGGGGCGCACGCCGCCGAAGCCGTCGGCGGCCACCTCGCGCGTGAGCACGTTGGCCCGCAGCGCCAGCAGGAGGCGCTCCAGCTCCACGCTCTCGTTGATCAGGGGGTCGCGCTTCTTGATGGCGGCGATGGCCTCCTGCGGGTTGGTGATGGAGTCCCTCACCCCGGCGATGAAGGCGCGGACAAACCCGCGCAGCGCTTCCGGCTCCCGATCCACCAGCGCCTTCGGCACCATGACGGCGTTGCCGTACAGCGGCAGGCCGTAGTCGCTGTAGAGGAAGGCGACGATGTCCTCGGGCCTGACGCCGGCGGCCTTCAGGTTGATGAACGCCGTGAAGTAGAAGCCGGTGATGGCGTTGACGGTGCCGCGGATGAGCGAGGGCTCCCGCAGGGGCACGTCCATGCTCACCCACTCCACGGAGTCCGGGTGGATCCCCACCGCGCGGGCGAAGACCGGAAAGAGGCGGCGCGGCGCGTCCCCCACCGGCGCCCCCAGCTTCTTCCCCACCAGGTCCTGCGGCGTGCGGATACCCTCCCGCCGCAGGGTGAGGATGGCAAACGGCGGGGCATTGAGCAGGATGGCGATGGCCACCAGCTCCTTGCCGGGGTTGCGCACGTTGAACTCGATCATGGAGTTGATGTCCGCGTACCCCAGGTCGTAGGCGCCGCTGGCGATCTTGGTCACCGCGTCCGCCGAGCCGAAGCCGCGGTCGATGGTCAGGGTGAGCCCCTCCCGGGCGTAGTAGCCCTTCTCCAGCGCCACCAGAAACGGCGCCTGGGGGCCCTGGATGAGGAAGTCCAGGGTGAACTTCCAGGTCACCGGCCTGCGCTGCGCCGCTGACGGGGCGGGTGGCAGCAGCGCCACCTGCAGGATGATGCCTAGCGCCAGCACCAGCGGAATCCATCGCCGTCCCATGGGATCCCCTCCTGCTCTCCTGGTGTGCTCCACCGAAGACACTGGAGTAGTTCCTTCGCCCCCGGGGAGATTCCTTGAGGGGGCCGGGCCCCTGCGCTCCCCGGGGCCGCTCTCGGGGCGTGTTGACAGGGGGGGAGGGGCTGGCTAGAGTTGCCCTCGGGAACTGTCGATGAGTGAGCGCCCACTCATTTATGCGGCAGCCGGCTGAAGATGCCGCGCGTCACGCCTGAGGCCAGGGCCCGCCTGGAGGATACGCGCCGCGCCCAGATCCTGGCGGCGGCGGCCCGCGTCTTTGCCCGCCGCGGCTACGACCGGGCCACGGTGGCCGAGATCGCGCGGGTCGCGCGGCTCTCCGAGGGCAGCATCTACAACTACTTCCGGGGCAAGGAAGACCTCCTGGTGCACATCCCTACCCGTTTCATCCAGCCCATCCTCCTGCCGCTGCTGCAGCAGGCGCCGGCCCTGGGCGA
The DNA here is from genome assembly GCA_037446405.1 of Armatimonadota bacterium. Classification (GTDB taxonomy): domain Bacteria; phylum Sysuimicrobiota; class Sysuimicrobiia; order Sysuimicrobiales; family Humicultoraceae; genus Humicultor. The sequence continues at coordinate 9,451 of JBBIIQ010000059.1, forward strand.
TGCGGACGACCTGGAGCAGCTCCTGCTGGCCTTTGCTTCCGGGATCGTGCGGGAGGTGCCGGCGCGCGCCCGCTTCCTCAAGGTGTTCCTCTCGGCGCTCCCCTCCCTCAGCCCTGCGGCCAGGAAGAAGTACATGGAGGTGTTGCCGATCTACGCGGCGGGCGTGCTGGAGGGGGTGCTCCGCCGGGGGGTGCGCCGCGGCCTCCTGCGGCGGGACCTCAACCCGGTGATTGCGGCCAGGATCTTCCCCGGGATGCTCCTGGTCTTCGTGCTCATGCAGGAGGTGCTGCTGGGGCGCCGCCTCGTGCCCTACCCCTACGATGAGGTCGTCCGGGAGGCGGTGCAGATCTTCCTGTACGGCCGCGCGGTCGGGAGGCAACGGGCAGCGCCCGCGCCGTGGGGGAGCGGAGGGGCGGAGAGGAGCCCTGCAGAGATGAGCCCAGCACAGATGAGCCCCGCGGAGGTGAGCCCTCAGGGACGGCACCGCCCGCCGCGGTGGATTCTGCGCCTCCTCCTTCTGCTGCTCCTGGCCGGAGGGACGTGGGCGGGGGTCGTCTCCCTGCGCAACGGCCGCGGGGAGGGGGATGTGCTCACCGCCTCCGGGACCATCGAGGCCTCCCAGGTCAGCGTCGCCAGCAAGGTCCCCGGGCGGATCCTGCGGCTGCACGCCGCCGAGGGGGACGCGGTGCGCGTCGGGGTGCCGCTGGTGACCATTGAGGGGCGCGAGCTGCAGGCGCAGCTGGACCAG
>JBBIIQ010000060.1:0-10117 GCA_037446405.1 Armatimonadota bacterium
CGCCAGGGCCTCGCCCTGGCGCCGGGCAAGGCCCGCCCCCCCGGGTACCGCCAGGCCGCGGACGACCCCGCCGGAGGCGACCGCCTCCCGCAGGAAGGCTGGCCCCGCGGCCGTGAACAGGTCGGAGACGTCGCCGATGGCCAGGCCGAAGCGCAGGTCCGGCTTGTCCGTCCCGTAGCGCAGCATCGCCTCGGCGTAGGTCAGGCGGGGAAACGGCCGCGGCACCGAGATCCCCATGGCCTCCCCGATGGCCTCCGCCAGGACGGCTTCGGTGACCTCCAGTACGGCGGCCTCGTCGGCGAAGGACATCTCCAGGTCCACCTGGGTGAACTCCGGCTGGCGGTCGGCGCGCAGGTCCTCGTCGCGGAAGCAGCGGACGATCTGGTAGTAGCGGTCCAGCCCCGCCACCATCAGGATCTGCTTGAACAGCTGCGGCGACTGGGGGAGGACGTAGAACCGGCCGGGCTGCAGGCGGCTGGGCACAAGGAAGTCGCGCGCCCCCTCCGGCGTAGACCTGATCAGCATGGGCGTCTCCACCTCGACGAACCCCCGGGCGTCCAGCGCGCGGCGGATGGCCTGCGCCACCCGGTGGCGGAGGATGAGGTTGCGGGTCATCCGGGGCCGGCGCAGGTCGAGGTAGCGGTAGCGCAGGCGGACGCTCTCGTCCACCGGGTGCTCCTCGTTGAGGGGAAACGGCGGCGTCTCCGCCGGGGCCAGGGAGATCACCCGGTCGGCCCGCACCTCCACCGCCCCCGTAGCCAAGCGCGGGTTCTCCGTGCCCGGCGGCCGGACCCGCACCTCACCCTCCACCAGGACCACGTACTCCAGGCGCACCTCCCCGGCCTGCCGGTAGGCCTCAGCCGCCTGCGGCTGGACGACGACCTGGACCACCCCCTCCCGGTCCCGCAGGTCCAGGAAGATCACCCCGCCCAGGTCGCGGCGGCGGTGCACCCAGCCGGCCAGCCTGACGCGTCGGCCGGCGTCCGCCGGGCGCAGCCTGCCGCAGTAGTCGGTGCGCATCACGCCGCTCCCCCCCATCACCTCCCGCCCACGGTGGCGGAGACGGCGGAGAGGACCTCGCCTAGCGGCACCCGCCGCTCGCTGCCCGTGGACAGCACGCGCAGCGTCGCCTCCCCGCTGGTCAGCTCGGCGTCTCCCAGGATCAGAGCCACGCGCGCCCCCAACCGGTCGGCGTGCCGCATCTGCGCCCGCACCGCACGGTTGAGCAGGTCCCGGTCGGCGGCGATCCCCGCCCGGCGCAGCCCGTCCACCACGCGGATGGCTTCGCGCCGCGCGGCCTCCCCCACCGCCACGACGAAGACCGCGGGCGGGGCGTCCGCCGTGGGGATGGGCAGCCCCTCCTGCTCCAGCACCAGGAGCAGCCGCTCCAGCCCCAGCCCGAAGCCCACGCCCGGGGTCGGCGGGCCGTCCAGCTGCTCGGCCAGACCGTCGTACCGTCCGCCGCCGAACATGGCGTTCTGGGCGCCGAGCCTGCCGGAGAAGACCTCCACGGCGGTGCGCGTGTAGTAGTCCAGGCCGCGGACAATGAACGGGTCCAGGACGAAGGGGATGTCCAGGGCCTGAAAGTGCGCCTGCACCCCTTCGAAGTGCTCGCGGCAGGCAGCATCCAGGTACCCGTAGATGGGCGGGGCCTCCGCGGCGACCCGGCGGCAGCCTGCCTCCTTGCAGTCCAGGATGCGCAGGGGGTTGGTCTGCAGGCGCCGCCGACAGTCGGGGCAGAGGGCCTCGGCGTAGCGGCCGAAGTACTGGCGCAGCGCCTCCACGTAGCGCGGGCGGCAGACGGGGTCGCCGACGCTGTTCAGGCGCACCTCCACCTGCGTCAGGCCCAGGCTCTGCAGCAGCCGCACCGGCAGGCTGATCACCTCCGCGTCCGCCTCCGGGCCGGGGACGCCGATGATCTCCGCGCCGAACTGCACGTGCTGCCGGTACCGTCCCAGCTGAGGGCGGTCGTAGCGAAACATGGGGGCGATGTAGTACAGCTTCACCGGCTGCGGCCAGGAGGCCCCGCCGTGCTCCAGGTAGGCGCGCACCACGGCCGCCGTCCCCTCCGGGCGCAGGGTGAGGCTGCGCCCGCCGCGGTCGGTGAAGGTGTACATCTCCTTCTGCACCATGTCGGACTCCTCGCCTACGGTGCGGGCAAAGACCTCGGTGTACTCCACCACAGGCGTGCGGATCTCCCGGAAGCCGAAGCGCTCCGCCGTCTCCCGCACACGCTGCTCCAGCGCCTGCCAGCGCCCGATCTCGTCGGGCAGGATGTCCCGCATGCCCCGGGGGACCTGGTACGGCATCTTCTCCTCCCACGCTCCGCGCCGTCCGACAAGTGAACACGCTCCCGTCCGCTCAGGGACGGGAGCGTGAGCCCGTGGTGCCACCCTGCTTCCGCCGCGCACCTGGCACGGCGGCCCTCGCACCGCCGTAACGGGGCGGGAATGCGGTGGCCGCGCAGCCGCGGCCACGGCTCGGGGCTGTCTTCGGAGACGAGGACCTGGAGACGCTCTCCACCGCGGCCCTGCGGGCCGGGCGCCTCCTCTCTAGGAGGGTCGCCTCCTACTCCTGCCCGTCATCGCGCGTTGCTCTCATTCTAGGTGCCCCTTCGCGGGAGGGTCAAGGCGGCCAGGAGGTCGGGGTCGTGGGGGCCGGGCGGACCGCAGGAGAGGCAGGGAGCGCCAGGAGAGGCCCGCCGCGGGCGGGAATACATCCGTTCAGGATGCAGGCCATTATCCTCGCGGGTGGCCGGGGCGAGCGGCTGCGGCCCTTCACCGCCGACCGGCCCAAGGCCATGGTGGAGGTCCACGGCACGCCGCTGCTGGCGTACCAGTTGCGCTGGCTGCGCCGCCAGGGCGTGACCGATGTGGTCATCGCCTGCGGGTACCGTCACGAGGCAATCGTCAACTTCTTCGGCGACGGGGCCGCCTGGGACCTGCGCATCGCCTACTCCGTGGAGGAAGAGCCTCTCGGGCGCGGGGGAGCCCTGAAGCGGGCCATGCGCACCCTGCCCGCCGGCGCCGATGCATACCTGGCCACCAACGGCGACATCATCACCGACCTGGCCCTGGCCCCGGCGCTGGAGCAGCACCGCAGCGACGGCGTGCCCGCCACGGTGGTGGTCACGCCCTTCCGCAGTCCGTATGGGATCGTCGACGTGGACGCCCGCAACCGGGTGGTCGGGTTTCGCGAGAAGCCCGAGCTCCCCTACTGGATCAACGCCGGGATCTACATCTTCTCCCCCGAGGTGCTGCCCCTGCTGCCAGAGCGTGGGGACCACGAGGACACCACCTTCCCCCGCCTTGCCGCCCAGGGGCGCCTGGGGGCCTATCGCTCACGGGCGTTCTGGCGCGGCGTGGACACCGTAAAGGACCTGGCCGAGGTGGCCAGGGCCCTGCAGGAGAACGCCCTCCTCCACCCCTAGCGCTCGCGCTCCAGCAGGATGGTCACCGGCCCGTCGTTGTGGATCTCCACCAGCATGACGGCCCCGAAACGGCCCGTGGCCACCGGCACCCCGAGGTCGCGCAGCGCCTGGTTGAAGGCCTCGTAGATCGCCTCCGCCTGGGGGCCGGCGGCGGCGTCAATGAAGGAGGGTCGGCGCCCCCTGGAGACGTCCCCGTAGAGGGTGAACTGCGACACGCTGAGCACCGCGCCCCCCACGTCCAGCACCGAGCGGTTCAGCCTGCCCGCCTCGTCACCGAAGATGCGCAGGTAGGCCACCTTCTCCGCCAGCCAGCGGGCCTCCGCCGGGGTGTCCGTGGCCCGCACCCCCACCAGGACCACCAGCCCCGGGCCGATGCTGGCGACCACCTCCCCCTCCAGGCGCACCGCCGCCTGCCGCACCCGCTGCACGACCAGGCGCATCTGTCCCGGCCCCTCAGGCCGCTCCCAGCGTGTGCAGGCGGCGGATGGCCTGCAGCCGTTCCGGCTCACCCAGGCGGGCCCGGCGGATGGCGCCCTCCAGCAGGGCGATCGTCCGGTCGTAGGTGGTCCGGTCGACAGGGAAGGGATGACCGTCCTTGCCCCCGTGGGCGAAGGCGAACCGAGCCGGATCACGCCAGGACGGCGGCGCGCCGGCCAGCACCTCCGAGAGGAGGGCCAGCGCCCGAAGCGTCCGTGCACCCACCCCGGGCAGGCCGAGCAGGGCTTCAAACGTAGGGGCCTGAGCCTCGTAAGTGCGCAGCAGAACACCGGCCAGCCGCCGGGGCTGGATGTCCGGCCACTCCACAGGGTGGTGCGCGGGCAGCCGCAGGTGAGGCGGGGCAGGCGCCGCTTCCGGCTCCCGGATGCGAGCCAGCTCGGCCAGCAGGCGCTGCGGGGGCTCAGCGGCCAGGGTGGTAATGGCGTTGCGGGCGGCGGCGCTTTCGGCCGCCACCAGGTTCAGCGCCGGGCCGGTGTAGTCACAGCAGACCGCGGCGTGGGGCTCGCAGACGAAGCTCTCCACCGTCTCGCCCAGCCAGTGGTACCGCCTGGCCGTCCGGTCGGCGGGCCGCATCCCCTGCTGCACCACCGCCCAGGCGCCGTCCCGGGTGAGGAAGAAGGTGTGGTGGTAGAGCTGGTAGCCGTCCTGCAGGGCGCTGTTGTCCACCTTGGCCGCCAGCCGGCTGGCGTAGACCAGGGGGCCGGCGTCAAGGCCGAACCGCTCGCCGTAGGCGGACAGTTCCCGGGGGGTGCGGCGGGACGCGGCGCCTTTCCCGCCGGCCACCAGGAGGCCCAGCGCCTCCTCGGTCCCCTTCAGCCCTTCCTTCAGGGCACCGCAGACCGTGGTGGTCACCCCGCTGCTGTGCCAGTCGAATCCCAGCAGGCAGCCGAAGGCCTGAAACCAGAAGGGGTCGACCAGGCGGCGCAGCACGCCTGCGGGGCCGACGTCCTCCACCAGCGCCTCCACCACAGCCCGCGCCAGCCGCACCATACGCGCGAACAGCCAGCGCGGCGCCCGCCCACCGTGGAGGGGAAGGGTGGCGGTGCCCGTGCGGCGCATGCTCAGACCGGGCCGGCCGGGACCCGGGGCCTCTGCCCACGTGCGGGCCGCATCACCGCGCCACCTCTGTGCGCACCCGCTGCAGCCGCTGCCCTGCCTGCGCCAGGGTCTCCTCCCGTTTGGGGAAGGCAAAGCGCAGGCAGGACCGGCCGAGGAGCGGGGTGTGGTAGAAGGAGCTGCCGGGGACCGCGGCCACTCCCACGTCCGTCACCAGCCTCCGGGCGAAGCTGAGATCGTCCTCGCCGCTCAGCCCGCTGAAGTCGGCCATGACGTAGTAGGCCCCGCGGGGCCTGAAGGGGCGGAACCCCGTCGCGGCCAGGATCTCCATCATCCGGTCCCGCTTGGCCTGGTAGGCCGCCGCCAGGTCACGGTAGTAGGCCGGCGGAAAGCGCAGCGCGGTCACCGCCGCCTGCTGCAGCGGTGCCGCCGCCCCCACCGTGAGGAAGTCGTGCGCCCGCCGGATGCCGTCGCTGATCCGGGGGTCCCGGGCGATGGCCCAGCCCACCCGCCAGCCGGTGACGCTGTAGGTCTTGGACATGCTGTTGATGGTGACGGTGCGCTCGGCCATGCCCGGCAGGGCGGCGAGGCTGAGGTGCCGGGCCCCGTCGTAGAGGATGTGCTCGTAGACCTCGTCGGTGACAGCCACCGCCCCCCAGGTGCGGCAGAGGTCGGCGACCAGCTCCAGCTCGTCGCGGCTGAACACCTTGCCCGTAGGGTTGTGCGGGGTGTTGACGATGACGGCGCGGGTGCGCGTGCCGAAGGCGGCGCGCAGCTCCCCCGGGTCGAAGGCAAAGCCGGGGTCGTCCAGGTGCAGCCGCACGAACCGGGGCACCGCTCCCGCCAGCAGCGCGTCGGGGACGTAGTTCTCGTAGAACGGTTCGAAGATCACCACCTCGTCTCCCGGGTCGACCAGCGCCAGCAGGGTGGCCATCATCGCCTCGGTGGCCCCGCAGGTGACGGTGACATGCCGTTCCGCGTCCACCTCTACCCCGTTGTCCCGGGCGAACTTCTCGGCGATGGCCGCCCGCAGCGGCGGCGCCCCCCAGGTGATGGCGTACTGGTGGACGCCGTCGCGCAGCGCCCGGGCGGCGGCATCCACCAGCTCCGGCGGCGGGTCGAAGTCAGGAAACCCCTGGGCCAGGTTGATCCCCTGGTAGAGCGCATTCAGCCGGGTCATCTCCCGGATCACCGACTCGGTAAAGAGGCCCACACGCGCCGCCGTACCCATTCACCCTCCTCCCAGGAGCTGCCGCACCAGGTCGCGCGAGTCGTAGTAGACGCGGTGCCGCCGAATCTTCCCCCGCTCCACCTCCAGAAAGACGGCGAACCCGTGGCGGTACGTCCGCCGCGGGCCGGGGGTCCGCCCGGGAATGCGCAGGTGCAGGGTGCGGTGCCGGCCCTGGGCGATTCCCTCCGCCGCGACCACCTCCCCCGCGGCGACCACGCGGCGCAGGGTGATCTCCTCCTCCCAGTCCTGGAAGAAGCGGGAGAACGCCTCGCGGATGGCCCGCTGGCCCTGGATCAGGGGACTGGCCGGGAACTCCAGGATGGCGTCCTCCGCGTACAGGGCCATCAGCGCGTCCAGGTCGCGGCGGTTGAGGGCCGCCACCTGGCGCTGCGCGATCTGGGCAGGGCCGCCCGCCGCGCCCGCCCCCTGCGCCCGCCGCCTAGCCCGGGAGGACCCGCTCGACGTTGAAGACATCGGCGACCTGCCCCACCCGCTGCAGCACGCCACGGAGCTGCTCCACGTTGCCCACGTCCAGCACCAGGTTCACCACCGCCACCTTGTCCTTGCGCACGCGGGCATTCACGGAGACCACGTTCGTGCGGGATTCGGCGATGGCCGCCAGGATGTCCTTCAACAGCCCCACCCGGTCGAAGGCCTCCACCTCCACCTCCACGGGGTAGGAGCCGTCCTGCAGCGTCTCCCACTCCACGTCCAGCAGCCGCTCCGGGTGCTGCCGCAGGAAGACCATGTTGGGGCAGTCCTCCCGGTGCACGGCCACCCCCCGGCCCCGCGTCACATAGCCGACGATGCGGTCGCCGGGCAGCGGGGTGCAGCAGCGGGAGAAGCGCAGCAGGGCGTTGTCCACGCCGCGGACGCGCACGCCCCGCCGCGGCCGCAACGCCGCAGGGACCACCGGCTCCGCCGGCACCGCCGCCTCGCCCGCCGCCTCCGCCTCCTCGCCGCGCAGCGCCTGCACCACCTGCAGCAGCGACAGGTCGCCGTTGCCCACGGCAGCCAGCAGCTCCTCCTCGCTGGGCAGCCCCAACCCGCGCGCCACCTCGCGCAGCCGCTCCCCCTTCAGGGAGGTGGCGGCGCCCCCGCTGCGGCGCAGCTCCCGCTCCAGCAGCTCCCGGCCACGCTCGATGTTCTCCTCGCGGCGCTCGCGCTTGAACCACTGCTTGATCTTGGCCTTGGCGTTGCTGGTGACGACGAAGGCGAGCCAGTCGCGGCTGGGCCCGGCGCTGGTCTTGCTGGTGACGATCTCGACGATGTCTCCCGTGTGCAGGCGGTGCGAGAGCGGGACCAGCCGGCCGTTCACCCGGGCGCCGCTGGCGCGGTGCCCCACCTCCGTGTGGATGCGGTAGGCGAAGTCGATGGGGGTGGCCCCCGCGGGCAGGTCGATGACGTCGCCCTTGGGCGTGAAGACGAAGACCTCGTTCTGGAAGAGGTCCAGCTTGACGGACTGGACGAAGGCCCGCGCGTCCTGCACCTCCTGGTGCCACTCCAGCAGCTGGCGCAGCCAGGAGAGCTTGCGCGCGAACTCCCGCTCCGCCGGCCGGCCCTCCTTGTACCGCCAGTGGGCGGCGATGCCGTATTCCGCCTCGTGGTGCATCTGGTGGGTGCGGATCTGGATCTCCAGCGGCTCCCCCTCGTGGATGACGGCGGTGTGCAGGGACTGGTAGCCGGTGGTCTTGGGGTTGGCGATGTAGTCGTCGAACTCCCCGGGGATGGGCCGCCACAGGGCGTGCACCACCCCCAGGGCAGCGTAGCACTCCTGCACGGTGTCCACGATGATGCGCACGCCCAGCCGGTCGTAGATGCGGGCCACCGACGCCCCGGCGTACTTGGGCCGTTGCATCTTCTGCCAGATGCTGTAGATGTGCTTGGGCCGGGCGCTGATGTTGTAGCGCTCCACCTTGATCCCTGCCCGGTTCAGCTCCCGGTGCAGGACGTCGATGACGCGGTCCAGGTGGCTGGTGGCCGCCGCCTGGGCCAGTTGGGTGGCGATCTCGGCGTGGGCCTGAGGGTGCAGCTCCTGGAAGGCCAGGTCCTGCAGCTCCGCCGTGATCTGGCCGATTCCCAGCCGCTCCGCCAGCGGCGCGTAGATGTCCAGCGTCTCCTGGGCGGTGCGCTTGCGCTTCCACTCCGGGAGGTACTGCAGGGTGCGCATGTTGTGCAGCCGGTCGGCCAGCTTGATGAGGACGATGCGGATGTCGTTGGCCATGGCCAGGAACATCTTGCGCAGGCTCTCCGCCTGCCGCTCCTCCCGGCTCTGCCACTCGATGCGGCCCAGCTTGGTCACGCCGTCTACCAACGCGGCGATCTCGCCGCCAAAGCGCTCCTCCACCTGCGCCAGCGTCACGCCCGTATCCTCGGCCACATCGTGCAGCAGGGCGGCGGCGATGGTCACGGGGTCGAGACGCAGGTCGGCCAGGATGGCGGCGACGGCCAGGGAGTGGTGGACGTAGGGCTCGCCGGAGGCGCGCGTCTGCCCGGCGTGGGCGGCTTCGGCGAAGAGGTAGGCCTCACGCAAGATGTCCAGGTCGGCGCGGGTGAAGTGCGCGCGCACCCTGGCGATCAGGTCCTGCGCCTCTTTGGGCAGGTCCTGGAAGGCGTGCTGGCGGCGCTGCTCCAGCCACTTCATCTCTTTTCACCCTAGGGTATCACGGTGAGGCGCCGCGCGCGACGGGCGCGGCCAGCGCCTGCAGGATGGCGGACGCTGGCCCGAAGGCCCACGGCAGCATCGCCTCCAGCGCGGCCCGTTCGCGCACCCCCTCGGCGAACCAGCTGGAGGCGGCGAGTTCCCGGCGGGCGGCGCCCACCGGCTCCACGCGCCACCGGCCATCGGCCTCCTCCCGCTGGATCACCCCGGCCTCGGCGAGGATCTCCAACGCCGCCTCCGTTGCCGGGGGGGACCACCCGGACGGCTCGAGGAGCCGGCTGAGGGCCTCCCCCGGCCAGACCAGCGCCTCCCGGGGCGCCTCCCGCAGCAGGCGGTAGAGGTCCACCAGCCGGGCACGCGGGGGGAACAGCTCGTCCAGGCGGGCGCGGGCGCGGGCGGCGTCCCCCTGGCTGTAGGCCAGGATCACCGATGCGGCCTTCCCGGACAGCCCGGCCAGCGCCGCCACCTCCACAAGCTCCATGCGGCTGCGCGGCAGGCCAGCCAGGATCACGCGGCCGATGTCGCCGGGGGCAAAGAGCTCCGGAAACGCCGCCGTGGCCACCAGGAGAGGGATCCTGCCATCCAGGAAGAGCTGCTCCAGAACGCGGCGCACGCGGGCGGGGAGGCGGCCGTGGTAGTAGGCCACGGCCGGTCCCATCCTCTCGCGCAGTCGGCTGGCCAGGGCCACTGCCTCAGCCGCCTCCGGTAGGAAGACCAGCGTCCTCTCCGCACCTGGCGACCGCCCGATCACCGCTTCCGTATCCGCCTCCCTCCGGTCAACCAGCCGCAGGTTGGCCCGCACGTACCCCTCGTCCACCGCGACCGATGGCCCCTCGCCCTCGGGGGGCAGCCCCCAGGCGAAATGAATCAGGGCCCGCCCTTCCGCCCATGACGCCTGATCCTCGCGGGGCAGGCCGGAACCGGTGACGACCACCGCCGCCGGAGGCGCCTCCGGCAGGCTCCCGCGGCGTAGCCACTCGTCGCTGGCCAGGAGAATGTCCGCCCTACCTTCCTCGAGCGCCCGCAGCGCCCGCTGCCGCCGCCGCAGGGGGAGAGCACCGTGGGCCCGGTAGGAGCGAAATCCTGCCTCCCGCAGCAGCGGCGCGAAGGTCAGCGACGGCGGGAACGTGGCGCCCTGCGGCGGGATGATCAGGCCGGCGTCGATCTCGCCCTTCAGAAGCGCCTCGATCTGGAGGTCGCTGGTCGCCTCGCGGAGATGCAGCTGCACCTCGGGGTAGCG